>JAHRVD010000423.1 GCA_019090845.1 Marinosulfonomonas sp. | reverse complement strand
TCGCGAAGCAAACGCATTGCCTCGTGACCCAGTCGGTTGGCTTGATCTTGTAGCTAACTAGCCATGCCCTCAAGTGTTATTCAATATCACGGCAGGATTCCGCTAATTCTGAGGCGTGGGGCGGGCGTTCGAGGCACCCCAGTAGCGCTCGAACACTCTCACTTTGAAGCGAGTTCCTGAGGCTAAAAAAAAACGTTTCGAAGCTTCGGGTTTCCAATGTCAGCAAAGTCCGCATCGCGTCTTTTCTCCCGGAAAATGCTGCACCGTGAACGAATGGCCGGTTTGACGGGTCGCACTGCAGCATCGCAATAACCGGCTGGAGGTCTGCTTTGGGCCGTTGTCTAACATGTATTGCTCAAGAACCGGTGCCGCATGACGGACTGGAACCCCCGACCCATCGCTAACGAAGCGATTGCTCTACCATCTGAGCAACAACAGCTGGCGGCCGGCAGGGCCTTGCCAATGGCAATATTGAAAAAGCGGTCCGCGTATTTGGGGGCCGTTGGCAGTCACTAAAAAATTGCGGATCTTTTACCCACCCCGGGGTGTTTTTCGTTTTGTTGGCCAAATCCTCATGAAAAAATATACGTCCCATGCATAGGGCACCACGGTCCACCATTTCCTCAAATTCATCCTCTGGAATAGAAGCAACACGCAGAGCCGTGTCCTTCTGGCGCTTGGAAATACCTGCCTGCTCTGCGGCTTCGATACTGAATACCGGTGGTGGTGCCGCTATCCCGGTCTCTCGCTGTGTTGACCGGCTCAATAGCCTCCAGCACCTGCCCCATGCCGCGGTTTGCTCGGTTGCGGATAATTCTGGCTTTTATTTCCAAAGTATCATCGGCAACTTGCTTGGCTGCATCGGTGCTTGAAATACCGGCAGCGGTATCTTTCATGCGGGCGACAGTGGCAAGGGACCATATGGCTCCGGCACAGTGCGCCAAAACAAATCGGAAATGTCGGCAATCAATTATCTATTTTGAAATTTTTGGGATAGTCCCGCCAATGATATCCCCCAAACTACCATTCCCCCTTTTTACCGGCGGGTGCCGACGAGCTCAGGCGCAGGATTTGGCATTTTGCAGAGATTCTCGATCAACCCGTTTCGAAAAGCTTGTCTATCTTCCGCGTCTAATCCCTCACGGGCCTCCGCCAGCGTCACAGTCGGGGGACTGCCTAAACCGAGTTCCCGGCGCTTGCCGTGAATGACAACACGCTGCGACCCAAAACGCCCACCTGTTGGGCGAACCAATAGAAATAATCCTGTCCCTTGTTTGTCGTGGTGTTTTCCAGGTTTCTTGATAGTGTTCACAAATGCCGATGTAAGAGCCATTGTCTTACCCCTCCAATTGTCCCCCCATTAAATGGTGGAATAAGCTGGAACATGGCACGGCGCGTTCAGGGACCGCCAGATGCCGCGGTCTGCGTCCTGGCCGACAACGAATAGCCAAGTCAGACAGAATGCGCTTTTTTCGCGAAATTTCGCGCGTCGTCAGGAGCGGTGCCAAGATTGGTTGCCGGTGCAAACAGGCCTTCCAGCCCCCCATCTGGCCATTTTGCACAGGCAAGTTCGGCAAGCGGCGTTTGGGTGTCCTGTGCTGCGCGGCACAGTGTTTTCACAGCCGCCTGCGCATCCGGGCGTGGCATCTGTTTGGCCAGCGCAAAAGACAGCGCTTCGGCGTAGATCAGCCCCAGACCATCGTCGATGCCACCGACCATCGCCTGTGAATCTGGCCTGATTGAAGCCACCAAATCCTGAGCGACGCTTAAGCTGCGTGCAGTGCCAAGGCAAATCTGGGGTAGCGACATCCATTCGGTGAACCAGGCTGCACCATCGCGTTGCTGACGGTGCAGCGTTGCGCCCTGCATGATGCTGTTTAGCCCAATTATCTGGCGCGCCAAAGCAACCAGCAGCGTAGGCTGCACGGGGTTGGTTTTCTGGGGCATGGTGGAAGAGCCACCTGCCTTGGCCAATCGAACCTCGCCAATGCCCGACTGGGTTAAAAGCAATAAATCCTCGCCGATTTTGCCAAGCGAGCCCGCAAGCAGCGTTACCCAAGCGGAAAATTCCGCGATCGTGTCGCGTGTGCTGTGCCAACTGCCTTGCGGGTCGTTCAGATCAAGTGTTTTGGCCAGTGCCGCGCGAACCGCCGGACCGTCTTTGCCCATGGCCGACAGCGTTCCCGCCGCACCAGACAGGGACACCTGCAACAGGCGTGGTTTGGACTGTTCCAGACGCTCAAGGTGGCGGATCAGGGGGGCGCCCCAACTGGCGACAACCGCACCAAAACTGGTCGGTGTCGCCACCTGACCATAGGTGCGCCCGGCCATCGGCAGGTCGGCGTGTTGCTGGGCCAACGCGCCCAACCTTTGGATCACGTCCTTTAATCGGGTCTCATAGATCGCCACGACCTGACGCAGCCGCAATACCAGCGCTGTGTCCATGATGTCTTGTGATGTTGCCCCCCAATGGACGAACTGTGCGTGTTCGGGGGCCTGCATCGCCTTGCGAAATGCCGCCACCAGCGCGGGGACGACAACCGCGCTTTGTCCGGTTTCAGCGGCCAGACCAGCGGGATCAATCTGTACTTCCAACGAAGCGCGATGAATGGCTGCGGCGCTGTCCTTTGGGATCATGCCGATGTCGCCCTGCACGCGGGCCAGAGCGCCCTGAACCAGCAGCATTGCGCGCACGTCGGCGCTGTCAGTGAACAGTTTGGCCACGTCTGCGTCACCCATCAGGTCGCGGTAAATCGCGCTATCCAGCGGTGTGGCTGGCATCAGGCCGGCATCCGCAGGCCAAGGATTTCACGCGCCTGCTGCCAGTTTGCAACCGGGCGTTCGTATTTTTCGCACAGCTCGGCGGCGCGGCTGACCAGATGTGCATTTGAACGCGCCAGCGTGTTGCGGTCGATGCGCACGTTGTCTTCCATCCCGGTTCTGGTGTGCCCACCTGCGGCAATGCACCATTCGTTCACCTCGATCTGGTTTGCGCCAATTCCGGCAGCGCACCATTGGGCGTCCGGTGCAACCCGGTTCAGGGTTTCGATATAGAAATCAAAGACCGGCTTGTCGGCAGGCATCGCATTTTGCACGCCCATGACGAATTGCAC
>JAHRVD010000422.1 GCA_019090845.1 Marinosulfonomonas sp. | reverse complement strand
CGTGCCAGCCTTTGGCATTGGAGCACGCGCTGGCGATTGCCGTGGCACATCCCGGATTACATGCAGCGCGCGGGCAAATACCAGAAAGCTGACGGACGTAATCACAAACACAACGGCGGCCGAGGATACCAACAATAATCCAGCAGAAATCGCCGGACCAACCAGCCGCGACAGATTAAACCCGGTCGAGTTCACTGCCAGCGCCGAAGGCAACAAATGTGGTGGCGCCAGATAGGACGCCATCGAAAGTCGCGCCGGTAACAACAGCCCGTTAATCGCACCAAAGAACACCATCGCCCCAACAATCGCCCCCGGCGCCAATGCCCCCGAAAAGTGCAAAACGGCAAGAATTAGGGACACAAGAGCATTCGCGATCTGCCCCCAGAACATCACCCTCGTCGTTGGAATACGATCAGCAAGTCGCCCACCCAGAATGCCCGTGAAAATCGACGGGAAAAGTTCGGCAAATGCGATGACGCCCAGCCATGCTTCGGATTCCGTCAACGTCCAGACCACCCAGCCAATGGCTATCCGCTGCATCCACAGGCCAACCGTCATGGTAATATGGCCGGCCTGATAAATCGCGAACGGGCGTATCGCGAACACCGCCGACAAATCTTGAAAACGTGAACGCATCAGTGGCTATTCATTTTGGTTCCAACACAATGGGAAACGATCAGGTATCGGCGGTCGAAATTTCCGCAGTCGCGGGACACTAATAAAATGACCGGCGATTGCACATAGCTGACTCAAATTTAATTCAAATAATCGGATTGGCTTTTTCATCCACGATCCGGCTGTCCAAACAAAAAACCGGCAAACTGACCGCATAAACGGCAACAATCAATGCAAGCAGCACCTTGCAAAAAATCTCCTATATTGCGACAAGGTTGTTAACACCCAAGCGCGTTTTTGTTCTGCGGTTGAACGGTGATGGTCACCGAAGGATCTAATAGACAGTGCAGGCCCCCGACCCTACCCGGAACTTAGCGCAAGCACCGTTGGGTTCACCCCAACAGCAAACCACGCCTAAAGGAACCGTCGTGGTGGGCGCGCTTCTGATAACCCTGATGACCTTTCAAGGTTTAAGCGGCTGGTTCGGGCTTGAATGGGTTCAAATGCCAAGCGTCGGAATTCTTCTGGCGGTCATTATCTATACACTGATCAAAGGAAATAAAACGGCGCGGGTCTTCATCCTGATAGCCGCTTTTTGCGGCATTCTGGCGGTTGCCCTGCTGGACAGCCCTATGCCAACAATCTGGGACGGTTTAAAACGTGCTTTGTTCTTTCAGGCATTTTTGACGGCACTGTTCACCTTGCAGGAAGCCGCGCTGCGTTCAAAAATGCTCCATAACATTGGCCACTTTCTAATCAATCAGCCAGTTCGCCGACGCTCGTTTTTGCTGGTTATCGGAACCAATGTGATGGCTTTGATGATGAATATCGGCGCGCTCGTCATGATAGGCTCGATCGCCAAAGCAAGCGAGGCAACCGGGCAAACAAACGTGAAATCAGACTCGCTTGAAAAAAAGCAATTACCGCTCGCCGCACTTCGCGGATTTCCACCGTCTTCGGTCTGGTCCCCGCTGGCACTTCCGCCGGTTTTTCTGGCGACATTCTATCCCGACGTCGAGCTTTCGACAGTGATGCTTTACGGTGTCTGCGTGTCGCTGCTGCTGCTGTTGCTGAGCTTTTTGGTAATATCGGTCGAGGTATGGATAGCTGCCAGATCCCAGCAGATTTCCGAACCCCTTCATATGGCCCCAACCCGTTTTCCGACCCAGAGCGTATCAACGCTCGCCGGGACACTGGTTATGATCTTTGGCTCTATCGTGTTCTTTTCGAGCCTACTGGACATCAGCGTTGCTATATCAGTGATACTAATCATCCCGGCCACTTCGGTCATTTGGCTTTTGTTGATGTGCCGCTTCAACATCAAAAAGTTTGTGCAAGACCCGGTGCGCAACATGGTCTGTTTTCGACTG
Organism: Marinosulfonomonas sp.; assembly: GCA_019090845.1. Lineage (GTDB taxonomy): Bacteria > Pseudomonadota > Alphaproteobacteria > Rhodobacterales > Rhodobacteraceae > NORP110. The sequence continues at coordinate 5,026 of JAHRVD010000422.1, read as the reverse complement.
CCACAGACGGTATCTGAAACCAGCGTTATCGTGTCGGCCGCCTTCATGGGGCCGATCCTGTTGCAAATACTGCCGGTGGAAATATTGGCCGATTACATCATTACCAATTCTATCGCGCCCGCACTTTTTGCAGCCGTTGTATTCTTTGGCATGATCGGGATGGCCATGGTGGGCGTCAATTCAGTCCTGTCCACAACGATCGCACTTGCCGTTGCTGGCGACCCGCTTGCGTTTGGCTTGGAACCAATTGCCCTGATCCTTGTGATCCTTACGGCTTGGGCCCTTGCCTCGCAGTTAACTCCGTTTTCGACCACAGCCATTATGGTTTCCAAAATGTTTGATGTGGCCCCGGCCAAACTGGTGTTTCAATGGAACGGACTTTTGTGGGCGCTGACGATGTTGATCGCAACCGGCGTTTTCATTGTTTGGGGAATGTGGTGAGCTTACCCGGTCATTTCACCTGACCCAGTGACAAGCCACGCGTAATAACGCCACCCCGATTGCAGTTCAGTCCCAGCCCTGCAAATGACGCACCTTATTGCTGGTTTTTTTGCCATCGTTTACCGTAGTATTCACGCCATTATTGTGGCCGCCACCGCACGTTTCCAGGCATCGTACTTTTGATCCCGAGTGGTTGCGTCCATTGCCGGCTCAAACCGGCGGTCAAGCGCCCAGCTTTTTGAAAATTCCTTCTGATCCGGGTAAAATCCGGCCTGCATACCGGCCAGCCAGCCGGCCCCCAATGCGGTGGTTTCCAGCACTTTGGGTCGGTCCACCGGACCGCCGATAATGTCGGCAAGAAATTGCATCGTCCAGTCACTACCGCTCATTCCGCCATCGACCCGCAAAACGGGCGCATCGCCGGAAACCTGCCAGTCGGCATACATAGCTGTCAGCAGATCACGGGTCTGGAAACCAACGCTTTCAAGGGCCGCCGTCGCCATTTCCGCCCGCCCGGAATTGCGCGTCAGCCCAAAGATCGCGCCGCGGCATTCCGCGTTCCAATAGGGCGCACCCAAGCCGGTAAAAGCAGGAACAATGATAACGTTTTCGGACGGGTTTGAACCCTGCGCGAGCGCCTGAGTTTCCGATGCATTGCCAATTATTTGCAGCCCGTCTCGCAACCATTGCACCACCGCACCGGCCACAAAAATCGAGCCTTCCAGCGCATATGTCGGTTTACCATCCAATTGGTAGGCGATCGTGCCCAGCAGACGGTTCTTGCTTTTGACCAGCCGTTCACCTGTGTTGAGCAAGGCAAAACACCCGGTGCCATATGTCGATTTTAACATGCCCGGCTTGAAACACGCCTGCCCCACTGTGGCTGCCTGTTGATCACCGGCCACACCCAGAATTGGGATCGCGCGCCCAAATAAATCTGGCGTCGTTTTGCCAAACTCTGCGGCGCAATCCAGCACCTTTGGCAGCATCGCCTTGGGTATGTCCAATAGCGCCAGCAATTCGTCATCCCATACGCCATCGCGGATGTTATAAAGCAGCGTTCGCGCCGCATTCGTTGCATCCGTCACATGCGAAGCGCCCCCGCTCAGGCGCCAGATCAGAAAACAGTCGATGGTGCCAAACAGCAGGTCACCAGTTTCTGCCTTTGCGCGCGCGCCATCCACATTATCCAGTATCCAGGCCAGTTTTGTTCCCGAAAAATACGGATCCAGCAGCAGGCCCGTTTTTTCGGTGACCATGTCTTCGTGACCAGCATCTTTCAGTCGCGCGCAGTGATCTGCGGTGCGCCGATCCTGCCAGACGATGGCGTTGTGAACAGGCTTGCCTGTTGCCCGATCCCAGACCACCACGGTTTCACGTTGATTGGTAATGCCGATGGCAACGATTTCAGCCGGATCAGCATCGGCTTTTTTAATCGCCTCGTGGCAGACGGCCACCGTCGAGGCCCAGATATCTTCCGGGTCATGTTCAACCCAACCAGAGGCAGGGAAATGCTGCTGGAATTCCTGCTGCCCGGTCGAAACCGATGCCAGTTGTTTGTCAAACAAGATGGCGCGGCTGGACGTCGTGCCCTGATCTATCGCCAGAATATACTTACCGGTCATTCAAACTTTCCAATATCAAAACCCGTACCAAAAATAATTGCAACCCAAGGGGCCAGCAGCGATGCCCCAAATATACCCGGCCCGGCCACCAAAATATAGACCAGCTTCAGGCATGAAACCCTGCCGGTCGCAGAAAGCTGCTCATCTTAACGGGCGTGGATGGCTGAGATCCAAGATCAAACCTAAATTTGCGGCGCCCATATCAGCTACCGCCATTTCACGAAACGCAACGACGGCGATTGCCGCGATTGCCGACCAAAGATACCTACGCATCTTACAGATCGCTAATATTCACTTGAATATTTTCGCAAGCCAATAAAAGATACCGTGCTATTGTGGGCCACAATTTCTATTCAAAATCGGCACAATTAGCGGGTTTTTCGGGGAATACACCAGAAATGGAACTAAATAATCGCCAAACGAACATTCTGGCCACGATCAGGTCGGTTGGGCGCGTCGAAGTTGAAGCTCTTGCAAAATCGTTTTCGGTGACGACTCAGACCATACGCCGCGACCTGTCTCAACTGTGTGATCGCGGGCTTGCGGCCAGAACACACGGCGGTGCAAAACGGCTACTGTCGGTGTCCAATGTTGGCTATGAGGATCGCCGCAGACTGCAAATGGAGTCCAAAGAAAAACTGGGCATCTGTGCCGCTGCGCTGATTCCGAATGACTGCTCGATCACGCTGAACATTGGCACAACCACGGAACAAGTCGCCCATGCCCTTGGCGAGCATAGCGATCTGGTTGTCTTGTCAAACAATGTGAACATTATCACCGCCTTTATCGGTTCCAAAGCGAAAGAGCTTATTCTTGTAGGCGGCTCTGTGCGTCATAGCGACGGGGCGATTGTCGGGGCGGATGCTGTGGAATTCATTTCCCGATACAAGGTCGATTACGCGGTGATCGGGGCGTCGGCGCTTGATAGCGACGGGGCGATTCTGGATTTTGACGCGCGCGAGGTGTCTGTTGCCCGGGCAATCCTGAAAAATGCCCGCACCAAAATACTGGTTTGCGATTCCACCAAATTTGAAAAATCCGCGCCGGTCCGAATTTGCCAAATTGGCGATCTTGATTATTTTGTAACCGACATTCCACCACCCCGTAGTTTTGCCAAGGCCGCCAGCTTAGGGAATACTGAAATTTTGATTGCGAACACACCATGAATGTTACCCCCCCTACGCCCGCGCCAGACGATGTAGTTTTTGACCTTGTCGTTATTGGCGGTGGAATTAACGGTTGTGGTATCGCCCGCGATGCCGCCGGTCGGGGATTGTCGGTTCTTCTTTGTGAAAAGGATGATCTGGCACAGGCCACATCTTCGGCCTCGACCAAGCTTTTTCACGGCGGGTTGCGATACCTTGAATATTTCGAATTCGGCCTTGTGCGCAAAGCCCTGCGTGAACGGGAAGTGCTGCTAAAGGCAATGCCCCATATTTCCTGGCCGATGCGTTTTGTTCTGCCTTACGACCCCGATCTGGTCTATCCGCCTGATGGCTCAACTCTGGGCAAAATCCTTGGGATCACCATGCCATTCCTTGGCGGGCGGCGGCCAGCGTGGCTGGTGCGTGCGGGTTTGTTTGTTTACGACTATCTTGGCGGGCGCAAGATTTTGCCACCGACACGAACCCTGAATATGCGCACCGACAAAGTCGGAAAGCCGCTCAAGCCAAAGTTCAAGAAGGCCTTTGAATATTCCGATTGCTGGGTGAACGATGCACGTCTGGTTGTGCTGAATGCCCGCGACGCAGCGGACCATGGCGCTGATATTCGCACCGGTACAATCTGCACCGGCGCCGAGCGGGAAGGCAACCTGTGGCGCGTCGGCCTTCACGACACTGCTTTGGATGAAACAACCACGGTGATGTGCAGGGGGATCGTCAACGCCGGTGGCCCTTGGGTAAGTGAAATTTTACAAGGCCGGCTGAGGCAAAACACATCAACAGGTATTCGCCTTGTGCGTGGCAGTCACATTGTCACCCGAAAACTGTTTGACCACGACCAGCCGTATTTCTTTCAGCTATCGGACGGGCGGATCATCTTTGCGATCCCCTATGAGCAGGATTTCACCCTGATCGGGACCACCGATCAGGACCACGACGGCGATCCCGCCGATGTGCATTGCACGCCCCAAGAACAGGACTACCTTCTGTCCGCCGCGAACGATTATTTCCAACGGCAACTGACGGCCAAGGACGTCGTCTGGACGTATTCCGGCGTGCGTCCGCTTTATGATGACGGGGCTTCCAGCGCTACATCGGCGACGCGAGACTATGTATTGACCGTGATCGAGGCGGACGGTCAGGCGCCCTTGCTGAATGTATTTGGCGGCAAGATCACAACTTACCGCAAGCTGGCCGAAGAAGCGCTTGCAGACCTAAACCCCTATTATCCAGACATGCCGGGCAATTGGACGGCAAATGCGCATTTGCCGGGCGGAGATTTCCCTGTCGACGGGTTTGGCGCGCTGGTCTCGGCCCTGATGGATGAATACCCGTTCCTGAGCTTGGACTGGGCCAGCCGAATGGTCCGTTCCTACGGAACCTTGGCGCGTGTGGTTTATGACGGTGCCAAGACCTTGGCTGATCTTGGTCAGGACTTCGGCGCGACCCTGTTTCAGCGCGAAGTAACATGGCTGGTGGAACAAGAGTGGGCGGTCAGTGCCGACGACATCGTCTGGCGGCGATCCAAACTTGGGCTACGGATGTCGGGCGATCAGATAGCTGCGCTTCAGGAAAGCCTGTAAATCCGTCCGATATTTTTAGGAAAACAGGTCAGAATATTCGTCACGCAGCAGATTTTTCTGCACCTTACCCATCGTGTTGCGCGGCAGCGCGTCGACGACGATCAATTTGCGCGGGCGTTTGAAACTGGCAAGCGACGCCTCGACAGCGCCCTGCACTGCCGTCAGATCGACGCCCCCCTGTCCGTCTTGCACCAGCACGCCCACAACCGTTTCG
>JAHRVD010000421.1 GCA_019090845.1 Marinosulfonomonas sp. | reverse complement strand
CACAACACTGTTTTTTCGTCGCGAAGCGCTTGAGCTGATCGGTGGCTGGGATGCTCACAACGTCACAGAAGACGCCGACATTGGCGTCCGGTTGGCCCGATATGGCTTTCGTACCGAATTAATACCAACTATGACCGAGGAAGAAGCCAACTGCCGGTTCTGGCCGTGGATCCGCCAACGTTCGCGGTGGCTAAAGGGCTATGGCATGACATGGGCGGTGCATATGCGCTCGCCTCGCAAATTGCTCGCCGATATCGGGCCCTGGAAATTTGCCGGGTTTCAGTTGGTATTCCTGGGCACCCTGACGCAATTTCTGTTGGCCCCGATCTTATGGTCGTTCTGGGGATTGCCGCTGGGGTATTGGCACCCGCTTTGGGATATTGCATCGCCGCCGGTTCTGATGGGGCTGACGATCGCATTTCTGACGTCCGAGGCCACCTCGTTGCTGATCGGCATCTTTGCCGTCGCAACACAACGCCACCGCGGCTTGTGGCCATGGGTTGCAACCGTTCCGCTTTACTTTCCGCTCGCAACGATTGCCGCCTATAAAGCCCTGTTTGAAATGGTCTCTAAACCATTTTACTGGGACAAGACCGCCCATGGTTTGCATGGGATTTCAGGCCCGACGCAAACCGTGCCGCGTCCAGAAACCCCACCTAATTATGGGCAGTTTCAGCGTCAAGTTTAAGCCGTGTCTCAAAGGCCTGCGAGATATGCCTGCAAAGGGCTGCCTGTGCACTGTCCCCGTCGCCTGCTTCGATTGCTGTGACGATCCGATCGTGCTCGGACAGCGCCGCTTTGCCGCGACCCTCAGCCGCCAGCGATGTGGTTGCCAGCAACGCCATTGAGCGATGCACAAGGTCCAACTGCTGCACCAGATAGCGGTTATGTGACGCCAGATGGATCTGCTTATGGAACCGCCGGTTGGCGCGCGACAGGGCCTGTGGATCGTCGATCATCCTGCGATCATCCTCGACCATTGCGCGCAACACACGCACCTCTTCGGGTGTCGCATGTTTGGCTGCAAGCCGTGCTGCCAGACCTTCCAGTTCGCTGCGCACCACATAAAGTTCGGCCAGTTGATTATGCCCCAGCGACGCCACCACCAGACTTCGCCCATCACGCGCCAGCAGCGATTGTGTTTCCAATCTTTGCAGGGCCTCGCGCACCGGCGTGCGCGATACGCCTAACCGGTCGGCCAGCTCGCTTTCAACCAGCCGGTCACCGGGGCCGTAAACCCCAAGATCAATCGCCTCAAGAATCAGCTGATAGGCGTCCTTGGGGCTGTTTTTTACGTCTTTCATCAACCGTCTCCGTCCTTGCGCGTCCCATTGTCGCCGCCCGACGCGCGAAATACCAGTTTTCAGTGGTGCCCAAGCAGATTATCCTGTCAGCCATGGTCGCAGATAACTTCAGCCACGTCACCGATTGGGTCTTTGATCTGGACAACACGCTTTATCCACCACAGGCGCGGCTGTTTGACCAGATCGAAGTCAGGATGACCGCTTGGGTAACGCAGGCCCTTGGTGTCACAGAAACAAAAGCCGACCAGCTGCGCCGCCATTACTGGAAGAAATATGGCACCACACTGGCCGGGCTGATGCAGGAACATGGGGTCGATCCGGGCCCGTATCTGCATGACGTGCACGAGATTAATCTGGACCATTTGCAGGTCGACAAAGCACTGGCCGGGCGGATCACCAACCTGCCGGGGCGCAAAATTGTATTCACCAACGGTTCGGCCCCTTACGCGGCGCGGGTGCTGGCAGCCCGTGGGCTTACCAAGGTATTTGATGCGGTCTATGGCGTAGAGCACGCAAATTTTCACCCAAAGCCAGACCGGCGAGCATTTGAAACTGTCTTTGCGACCGACGGCATCAACACGACGACCGGGGCGATGTTTGAAGACGATCCGCGCAATCTGACGGCGCCCCACCAGATGGGAATGCGCACGGTTCATGTGGCGCCCGACCCTGTCGACCAACCCCACATTCACCATCATACCGATGATCTGTCTAATTTTTTGGCGAGGCTGACGTGACCCGGCGCACAACCGACATAGTGATCGCAGGCGGCGGGCTGGCCGGGTTGATCGCAGCGGCCGCATTTGCCAGCGCCGGGCATAGCGTTGTGCTGGCCGAACCGGGTCACCCGGTGACACAGGCCAATCAGGACGGCGCCGACCTGCGCTCGACCGCATTTTTACTGCCAGCGCAAAACCTGTTTGAACGCATCGGCCTATGGCCGGTTCTGCAACCGCATGCCGTCGCGCTGGAAACACTACGCATCGTCGACACAACCGGCAGCCCACCACATCTGCGCGGCGAGCGTTCGTTTTGTGCACCCGACGTGGGCGATCAGCCGTTTGGCTGGAATTTCCTGAACTGGCTGATCGGTCGCGAACTGTTGGCGCACCTGAAAAAACAACCGAATGTATCGCTGGAATTTAGCACTGGGGTGCGCGATATTCTGACCCGCACCAGCGGCGCGATTGTAACGCTTACCGACGGTTCAACGCTGGCGGCATCACTGGTTATTGGGGCAGACGGCCGCAATTCTGCGGTCCGTGACATTGCCGGAATTGGCGTAAAAACAACCCGTTACGGGCAAAAATCACTGGCCTTCGTGGCGACACATGCCACACCACACAACAATGTCTCAACCGAGATCTACAATGAGGGCGGGCCCTTTACGATGGTTCCGCTGGCCGATGTCGACGGAAATCCGGCCTCGGCGATTGTCTGGATGAACAAAGGGCGCCGGGCGCTCGATTTGCTGGCGCTGGGGCCAGCACCGTTTAACGAAGCAATGACCGAGCGCGCGGCCGGGTTGTTTGGCCCGATGAAGCTGGCAAGCAAGCGCACGATCTGGCCTATCATCACGCAAACTGCCGACCGGCTGACCGGCGAGCGCATCGCCATTATTGCCGAAGCCGCCCATGTGCTGCCACCGATCGGGGCGCAGGGGCTGAACACATCGCTGAACGATATTGCGGCCCTTCTGGACGCGGCCGGCAAACACCCCGGCGACCTTGGTGGGCCTGCCATGCTAAGGGCCTACGCCACCACCCGTCAGCGCGACATTGCCAACCGGGCGCATGCCATCGACCTGTTCAACCGCGTCACCCGTTCGGGCAGTGCCGGCCTGCAATCGCTGCGGCTGACCGGCCTGCAAGCGGCCCATGACATTGCGCCGTTGCGCCGTGGGCTGATGCGCGCCGGAATGGGACCGCTGTAACCCTAGGCCAGGTGTCACCAAGGCGTCACCAAGTTTTGCATTGGCCCAATTTTAGCAAAGCGGCGGCCAACACCACGCACTTTGGACCGGCCGGCCCGGGGCCGAACGTGCCCCTTACTGCTTTTCAAATACAGTATCCAACGCGGCCTCTAGCCGGGCGACGCTGGCGTCCACATCATAAAGCTTATCCAGCCCGAACAGCCCAAGGCGGAAACTGCTGTAATCCGGCCCCTCGTCGCATTGCAACGGCACACCGGCGGCGATTTGCATGCCAAGATCGGCAAATTTCCGCCCACTTTGCACGTCCGGATCACTGGTATAGCTGACCACAACACCGGGCGCGCCAAAGCCGTCCGCGGCGACCGATTT
>JAHRVD010000420.1 GCA_019090845.1 Marinosulfonomonas sp. | reverse complement strand
GGAACGCCCCCAGACGAGCCGCAGCCAAGGATTGTGAATACGCGCTGTGCCATCAGTTCGTCCCTTCGGAGCGGGCGGCCTTGGTGAACAGACGGTCAAAGTTTGCCTCAGTTTGCGCGGCAAAGTCTTTGAATTCCATGCCAAAAACCTCGGCTCCGACCTTGGCGGTATGCACGGTGTAGGCGGGCTCATTACGTTTGCCGCGAAACGGCGGCGGGGCCAGATAGGGCGCGTCTGTTTCTACTAAAATCCGGTCCACAGGTGCATTGGCGAAAATATCGCGCACCTCTTGAGACTTGGGAAATGTGGCGATCCCGGACATCGACAGGTAAAACCCCAGATCAATCGCCGCCTCGGCCAGCGCACGCCCGGATGAAAAACAATGCAACAGGCAACTGAATGCCCCGGCCTTGTGTTCGCGGGTCAGGATGCGGGCCATATCGTCATCAGCGTCACGTGCATGAATGATCAGGGGCAGGCCGGTGCGCCGCGCCGCCTCGATATGGATCAACAGGCTTTCGGTCTGGATCGCTTTAGTGTCTGCGGTATAGTGATAATCCAGCCCGGTTTCGCCAATACCGATAAACTTTTCATGGGTTGCCAGCGCCTGTACTTCCTGAACGCTGGTCATCGGTTCTTTGGCAACACTCATCGGGTGGGTGGCGGCGGCGTAAAAGACGTTGGCATAGGTTTCAGCGATAGAACGCACTTGGGGTTCATTGCGCAGCCTTGTGCAGATCGTCACCATGCGGTTTACGCCAGCATCGGTGGCGCGCGCGATTACACCCGGTAGTTCATCCGCGAAATCGGGAAAATCGAGATGGCAATGGCTATCGGTGATATTGATATTGTCAGGCATCCGGTCCCTAGCGAGCGACCAGTTTCGCTGCCAATTCGTTGATCTTGAACACCATATCAAGGATGAGCGCGGCAGGGTCAAGGTTGACCGCCCGCCCATGGGCTGCGCGGGCACTTAGGACTTGTTGCAATTGGGCCCATTTACGCCCGGCATCCGGGTTCGGAGCGAGGCGTTGTAATACCTCAGATTCGCCCGGCGTTGCCTGCACCAGCGGCGGGCCGGACACCCCGGTGCGCGCGGTGCGCGCGATAAATTGGTTTATCAGGCCCACCAGCAAGTCAACCTGTTGTTCCTTGCCACGCCCTGCAACGCTTTCGGCCAGCGTCAGTGCTTTGGGGCGGTCAAGCTGGGGCAGGGTGGCAAACAGGGCGACCAGTTGGGCATAGGTGTCCATCCCGTGCAAATTGTTCAGACGCACAGCGTCGCCAACAGAGCCGCCCGCCAGTTCGGCCAGCGCTTTTTCGTCGCCGTTACTGTCGGACCCGGCAGCGCTCATGGCGCGGCCCAGATCGCTTGCTGACAGGGTGGCGCAACGCAGCTCGCGGCACCGGCTGCGGATTGTGGGCAGCAGGCGCGAGGGTCGGTGGCAGACAAGCAGGATGATGACATCATCGGGTGGCTCTTCCAGAAATTTCAGCAACGCATTGGCGGCACTGACATTCAGTTCGTCGGCTGAATCTACAATAACCACGCGCCGACCGCCATCCGCGGCAGACAGGTTGAAAAAAGCTTTCAGTTTGCGCGCGTCTTCAACGACAATTCCCTGATTGAAGCGTTTTTTTTCGGGGTTCCAGTTTGTGCGAAGTAAGAACAGACGCGGCTCTGACAAAGCGGCGGTTCGCCGTACAACCGGATGGTCGGGCGGAATGTCCAGCGATGTCGGGGCCTGCGGCGCATCACCAAAAAGCCCGTCCGAGGCAGGCGGTTGGGCCAGCAGGAACCTTGCAATGCGCCATGCGAGGGTCGCCTTGCCGATGCCGCGCGGCCCGGATATTAGCCAGCCGTGGTGAAGGCGGCTGGATGTATAAGCGGTCAGGAACGTCGTTTCTGCCGCTTGCTGACCTAGTAATTGGGCGGTGTGGCGTGGATGTGTAGCCCCCTGGACCCGGTCAAATTCCGGCGTCGGTTCATCGTCGCTCATGCCGGTTGGGTCCGGGGCAGGCGGGTTTTGGCAATCTTTGCAACATCTTTGGCGACAATCGGAATGTCGCGATTGCCGTCTACAACGACACAGCGGGTGCTGAACTCTTTGGCCAGTTGCAAAAAGCCATCGCGCATTTTGCGCTGCATATCCTCGCCGAACCCTTCAAAGCGCTCTTCGCTGGTCTGGCGCGACAGGGCCCGCGTCAGGCCTGTGCCAGGGTCCATATCAATAATGAATGTCAAATCCGGCTCGCGCGCGATCATCAACCGGTGCAACTGGTCCACCATCGGCCTGAGGGCCCCGCGTGTGATGCCCTGATAAACCCGGGTGGAATCTGCAAACCGGTCACAGACCACGATTTTTCCGGCCGCAAGCGCGGGTTCGATCGTCTTTTCCAAATGATCACGCCGGGCTGCCGTGAACAACAAAATCTCGGATTCAGGTGACCAGCGGTCCGGCTCGCCCTCCAGCACAAGGGCGCGGATTTCTTCGGCCCCCGGCGAGCCGCCCGGTTCACGGGTGTGAACCACGTCCAGACCAAGATGGCGCAAATGCTCGACCAACAGGCTGGCCTGCGTGGACTTGCCTGATCCGTCGATGCCTTCAAAAGTGATAAACAGCCCGTTTGTCATCAGTTCAGGACCTGAGAGCCTCCGG
>JAHRVD010000419.1 GCA_019090845.1 Marinosulfonomonas sp. | reverse complement strand
GATGTGTATAAGAGACAGATATTGGGCAAGCAGTCAATGACGTAGACAGCTGCGTCGATTTCAGGTGTTTTTGCAGCATGAAACGCACGGTCTGTGCGGCTGCGGCGGCTATGGTAATGAATATCCAGGCTTGCATGGGCCGCTTAGTGGCACAGGTTTAACCGCGCCGCCAGATCGGATGTGGAACCGCGTCCTTGGCGCTCAGGAAATAGCGACGAAAAACCTCGCCGTAGCTGGCATAAAGATAGCCATTGTTGCGCTTTAAGTAACGCTCGCGGTTGGCGCGATACTTGCCCGGCAACTCATACCACGCGACATCCGGGTGCATGTGATGCACCACATGCAGGTTGTTGTTGAGAAACAGAAACGCCAGCAGCCCGCGATCTTCCACGATCACTGTGCGATGGCTGGTGTGTTGCTCGGCCTGATGTTCCAGAAAAGTGCGGATTTTCAGGATCGACAGCCCCAGATAAGCCGACAGCAAAATCGCCCATAACGGCATAGTCCCGATGGTCGCAAACCAGACGGCCACAAGCCCTAGCGCCGGAATATGCCACAGCCAACCGGCCAGCACGTCGCGCGCCCCGCCCCGGATAGCCAACCAGTCTGTTCGCATGAAAACCACCTGCGACACGATCGGGCCGATCAGCAGCCGCCCCAACAGCGTGTTGTTAAAGCGCAGCGCCGTTTGAATCGGGCGCGGTAAAGCTTGCCAAACACCCGGATCAAGGTAGTTGGATTCAGGGTCATCAAACGGATCAGTCAGCAATGTGTCGCGGTGATGTGCCAGATGGGTGTCGCGAAACCGAAGATAGGGAATTGCCAGACTGAGGGCCGGAAAGACCAGCGCCTGATTAAGCGGTTTAGAGCGAAACGGATGGCCGTGAAGCACCTCATGTTGCAGCGAGGAATAAAGCGCGATCGCAAATCCGGTGACAAACACGCCCAGAGGCAGCGACAATCCGGCAACAAAGCTCGTCCCGGCAGCCCAGACCAATAAACATCCCACGATAAGCAACAAGGTCAGCCACTCGACCCGCTGCGCAGTGACGCTACGCATTTAAATTCTCCGATGTGGTGGTATGGGCCGATTACGGCTCACGATATCGTTACTAACATAAATCCAATAGCAGGGGAACTCATTTTTTCGAGAAAAAATGGGTCTCTGTTGCATATTTATACGATTATTTACAAAGCATTAGGCAAGTTTACAATGGAAGCCAAATAGATCATTCCGACTATGAAATACCTGGTTTTGACGGTTGCAGAAGCAAAATAATCGCCCTTTGATACCGGCAACATCCAAATTTCACGTGGCGCTATTTGATGCAAACCGTGCTTTGCGCACCTGAATTTGTCAGCACGTCGTTGCAGCCAAAGAATGGTTTTACCGGGGCGCAGCTGCGCGAGCGCGCCAGACAGAACCCCTCGCAGTCGCTGCCTTTTGAACAGGTCTGATTGGCGTCGCGGGTATTTTCGTAGCAGACAAAGGAACCGCTAAGCCCGCCTTTGCCAAATCGCCCGCCCCGATCAATGCAGGCGTCGCGCTGAATTTGCAGATTATTGGGATCGTAACCGGCAAGCCCGGTGTCGGGGTTGGGTTCGTGCTGCTGGCATCCGGCCAGCACCAACAGAACCGCGAAAATTGCTAGTCGCCACATAGTGTTTCCATCCCGGTTTTATCGGTAAATGGCCCGCGAAACCCGATCGGTTCAAGAGCCATTTACCCGGTTCACAATATTGTTCCCGCGCCGCGCCGTCAGAAGGGCATCGGGTGCCGCTTGAAGGCGGTGACAATGTCATCCAGAACCTCCTGAGAAAGGGTTAGATCGCTGGCCCCCAGATTGGTTTCAAGTTGTTTCATGCTTGTGGCCCCGATAATGGCCGAGGTCATAAAGGGCCGCCCGGCGCACCATGCAATGGCCATTTGCACCGGGTCCAGCCCATGGCGCGCGGCGACCTCCAGATAAGCGTCAATTGCGCCCCAGACACGCGGTGCAATCCGTCCACTGAGCTTTTCAGATATTGAACGCCGGGTTCCCGGCGGCGTCAGGTCATGGCCGTATTTGCCCGACAGAAGGCCTGCCGCAAGGGGCGAAAACGCCAATAATCCGACGTCTTCGTGATGCGAAAGCTCGGCCAGATCGGTGTCAAAATGACGGCACAGCAGGCTGTATTCGTTCTGGATCGAAACCGCGCGTGGCAAACCGTTATCAAGCGCCAGTTGCAGCCATTTCGCAGTTCCCCAGGCGCTTTCATTGGACAGCCCGAAATGGCGAATTTTTCCAGCGTCAACCTGACACCCGATTTCCCGCAAAACTTCCAACATGTTTTCCACTGTCGCCTCGCGTGCCTGCCCGCTGGCGTCAAATTTCCAGTTCTGGCGGAAATGATAAGAACCCCGGTTTGGCAGGTGTAGTTGATACAGGTCGATCACATCCGTCTTAAGCCGCTTCAGTGAGCCTTCCACAGCGCCGCGAATTCCGGCAGCAGTGATAGGCCCGCCGTCGCGGACCGCGCGCTGCCCCTC
>JAHRVD010000418.1 GCA_019090845.1 Marinosulfonomonas sp. | reverse complement strand
TTTCACGCCGGCAGTTTGCATTCCCGCACGCGCGGCGGCAAGTGATCCGTCAAGGTCGATCGCACGGCACAACTGCTCGACCACATGAACCTGATAGCCAAGACCAGCGGCATCCACAGCTGTGAAGTTGACACAAAAATCGGTAGCCAGCCCGACCATCGTCAACGTGTCAACGCCCAGATTTTTCAGATACCCATCTAGCCCGGTCGCCGTTTCATGGTCATTTTCAAAAAAACCCGAATAACTGTCAATTTCAGTGCGCATTCCTTTGCGAATTATCATGCTTGCCGGGTCGGTGCGCAAATCATCGTGAAACCGGGCGCCGGGGCTTCCCTGCACACAATGGACGGGCCACATTATCTGCTGCCCATAAGGCATATCAATCATCTCATAGGGTGCCTTGCCTGGCTGGTTGTCGGCAAAAGAGGAATGGTTGGCCGGGTGCCAGTCTTGCGTCAGAACCACGTTGGCAAATTCATCCATCAGCACATTTATGCCGGGAACAATCCCAGCACCGTTTTCAACCGCAAGTCTACCGCCGGGGCAGAAATCATTCTGCACGTCGATCACAATCAGGGCTTGGTTTGCAGGGCGCATATCCGGTCTCCTAGCGGGTCAGACATGGGTAAGGAGCCGGAGGCGCGGCGTCAATAACCCAATGGCCTAAGCTGCCTTGCGAGCGTCCATCGGTTGCTCACGGATGGGCAAGTGAACGATGGCCGAAAAAGCGCCAACTCCGACGCCAACCCACCAAACTGCCGTATAAGTTCCGTAAATATCGTAAAGCCGGCCACCCAGCCAGACACCCAGAAAACTGCCAATCTGGTGCGACATAAACACGATGCCATAAAGCGTCCCCATATAGCGCAAGCCATAAATATGGGCGACAAGGCCTGATGTAAGCGGAACGCTGGCCAGAAACAAAAGACCCATCGCAAAAGAAAATATCACCACTGTCGTAGGCGTTATCGGCAACATGATGAAAACCGCCGCGATAATTGCACGCGAGGTATAGACGCCCGCCAACAGGTATTTCTTCGAATATCGTTTGCCCAGATACCCAGCTGCAAGTGTGCCGACAATATTGGCAAGCCCGATCATTGAAATTGCTACAGCGCCAAGCGCCGAGGTTGAATTGACGCCCAGTGAAGCCAATGTGCCTGTTGGATCAATCGCGCCGCACATTTCTGTAACCATGGCCGGAAAATGCGCCGTAATGAATGCCAGTTGATATCCACAGGAAAAGAACCCAAGGAAAATCAGCGCAAAGCTTGGATCCTTGAAAGCCCGGATCAAAATCTCGCCCATGGATTGCTCGATCTGGTGCTTTGAAGCCAATTGGGGCGAGCGCATGAACGGTAGTGTCAGCAGGGTCAAAAGAATAGCCGCCCCAAAGATCAGAAAAACAGAATTCCAAGGCAAAAAACTAAGCAACCAGGCCGCTATTGGTGGCCCAAATACCTGACCCGCCGATCCGGCAGCGGTGACAATCGCCAAGGACATCGAACGGTTTGCGTCCGAGCTGGCGCGCCCAACAACCGCCAGAATGACGCCAAACCCGGTGCCAGCCACGCCAAAACCCACAAAAATCGCTAAAAATTGGTGCTGGCCCGGCGTGACGGCATAAGAGCTTAGAACAAGGCCCACAGCATAAATCACGGCACCCATGATAATCGCTTTTCGGTCGCCGATTTTCTCGGCTATCGCGCCGAAAATTGGTTGGCCAAAGCCCCACGCAAGGTTCTGAATCGCAATAGCGAGCGAAAAATCTGCGCGCAGCCAGCCAAATTCCGTAGCAATTGGAATTTGGAACACACCAAAAGAGGCGCGCACAGCGAAACTAACAATAATGATAAGACAACAAACGATCAGAACAGGGGTAAATAGTGTACTACTAGATCGCATCATGTGGTCCTTTGAGTGTGGCGCGAACCTGTGTGAAAACGCCACTGGCGTCAATTCGCAAATTGCGCCGGGACACATCGTCTTTTCTTATCCGTCAGAGCAGATTATCTGGGGGCGATGGCAGAGAATTTACAAGACAGATATGATCGCGCGGTGAAGGATGGGATGTTAACGGCGGACCCGGCGCAGTTGGCAGTTTTACCCCACCTCGAAACGATCCGCGTGGCGCTTATGCGAACGCCGCGCCGTGGGTTGCGTGGGTTTTTGGGAAAACCGGACGCGCCAATTCCCGGGCTTTACCTGTGGGGGGGCGTCGGGCGCGGCAAATCAATGTTGATGGACATGTTTGTCCAAACGGTAACGGCACCCAGTCGGCGGGTTCATTTTCACGCATTCATGCAGGAAATCCACGCCGGCATGCATGAGGCCCGAAAGCAGGGCGTTGACGACGCGCTAAAACCGGTCGCCGACAAGGTAGCGGAACAGGTTCGCCTGTTGGCGTTTGATGAAATGCAAATATCAGACATCACCGACGCAATGATCGTCGGACGTCTGTTTCAGATGTTGATGGATGCGGGTGTGGTCATCGTGACAACATCTAACCGGCCACCGGACGATCTTTATAAAGATGGATTGAACAGGGCACTATTTTTACCGTTTATCGAGCAGATAAAGGATAAGATGCTGGTGCATCATCTGGCGGCGGATTCCGATTACCGACAGGATAAGCTTGCGGCTTCACCGGTGTATTTCACACCCGCAGACGCTGCTGCAAAGGCATCAATTGACAGCCTGTGGGCTGAGCTGACCGAAAATCAGGGTTCGCCGCTGACGCTGACTGTCAAAGGGCGCCAAGTTGTTCTGCCGGAATATCACAACGGCATCGCGCGGGTTCCTTTCTGGCAAATTTGCGGACAACCGCTTGGCGCAGCCGATTATCTGGCTGTCGCAAAGGCCGTGCGAGTTCTTATTCTAGAAGATGTGCCCAGCCTGTCGCGATCAAATTTCAATGAGGCAAAACGCTTCGTCACCCTGATTGATGCACTTTACGAGGCCCGCGTGCGTCTGATCGTCAGCGCCGCTGATCGGCCCGAGCGTCTATACATCGAAGGCGAAGGAACATTTGAATTTGAACGAACGGCAAGCCGTTTAATCGAAATGCAAAGCGCCGAATGGGGGCAATAGAACGGGTGCGGCCTGGCTAGCTGTTGTGACGCAACACATGGCCAGCCAGATAGAGCGACCCACAAATCAGGATGCGAGCATTTGGGGATTTTCTGATAATTTCGCCAAGCGCCGCGTCGGTCGAGCCGGCCTCGAATGCAGTCATGCCCACATTTTGCGCCACTTTGCGGGTGTCCGTGGCTGAAAGGGTAGCGACCTCATTGGGAACGGGAATTGCGTGCAATGTCTTGGCCAGCGGTGCCAGCGGGCGCATGTATCCGCCCACATCCTTGGTGTTCAGCATACCGCAAATCAGGTGCAACGGGCGTTCGGGTAATCGTGTCAAC
>JAHRVD010000024.1 GCA_019090845.1 Marinosulfonomonas sp. | reverse complement strand
TTCATCCGGAAGATGCCCTGCGAACGATCGGCCTTGATGACCGATGGATCATGGCGGGCATTTGCGAGGAACCGCTTGACCGTCGCTGGCGAATGTCCGCGCGCGATGGCCGTGGTTTTAATGTTGGACACAAAACTGGCAAACGATCCGCCGCATTTGACTTGTGCGAATGTTGGTGTGGCGGCCAGCAAAGCAATGGCCACAATTAGTGATTTACGCATGGAACCTCCTGAAAACATGGGCGCAAGTTAGCAGGAACGCCCGCTCAGGCAACAGCCAGTAACAGCACCAAGCCAATTGTCAGCACCCAGCTGCGCCACAAGGCATGGACGCATGCCTCAATTTCATTTGCTCCAACAGTGTGACGCCCTTTGGCGTTTACGAAGGGCAGGTCGTGTGATGCGCCGTGATAACTGCGCGGTCCAGCAAGGGCGACACCCAGAACGCCAGCCATCGCCGCTTCGGGCCAGCCAGCGTTGGGTGAGCGGTGTTTGCGGGCGTCTTTGCGCAGAATTCGCCAGTCGGGCCAATGAAAATGCGCCAGCGCGATCAGCAGGGCGGTCAATCTGGCCGGTATCCAGTTTGCGACGTCATCAAGCCGGGCTGCCGCGCAGCCAAATTCTGCGTAGCGGGGCGTTTTGTAGCCAATCATGCTGTCGGCGGTATTGATTATTTTGTAAATCAGTAGGCCCGGCAGACCGGCGAGCAGAAACCAGAATGCGGGTGCAACAACACCGTCCGAAAAATTCTCAGCACCACTTTCGATCGCGGCCCGTGCAATTGCGTCATCCGTCATTTGAGCAGTGTCGCGCCCAACAATACGTGCAACGGCGCTGCGACCTTGGGCTGTCGAAACCCTCAGGGCTTTGGCAACTGCGTGCACATGGTCGGCAAGGCTGCGATGGGCAAGCAGAATTGCGGCAACGATCAGGTCGATCGCCTCGCCGGGCAGGGCTGTCAGTAACACGCCGATGGTAAGTGCTGCGCCAGAGAGCACCGCAATTGCAAACACGCCTTTTAGCCGCTTGCCCTTGCCCTTGTTCAGCCGCTCATCAAGCCAGCCAACTGCGCGCCCCATCAGGATTGCCGGGTGTGGCAGGCGGTTCCACAGCCAATCGGGTTCCCCCAGAACCGCATCAAGGATAAGCGCTGCCAACAGGATCGTCGCGTGGTTCACAGGGCTGATTCCAACTGGTCCCAGCGATCCGGTGCTGGCAAGCCGAGTCTCAGCCAGTTGCGTGAATACGGAAAAATACGCGACCAGATGTGGTGTCGTGCAAGCCTGTCCTGCCAGGCCCTGGCGTCGTCGACGCGGTATAGGCGGAACAGGTCTGTGCCGCCCTCAAGGCTTGAATGGGGTTGCATCAGGGCGTCCAACCGCTTGGCGTCGCGCGACAGTCGGGTGCGTGTTGCATCGGCCCAGTCGGTGTTTGCCAGCGCGTGGGCACCGATTTCCAGCGCTGGCCCGGACACCGCCCATGGGCCAAGCAAATCATCCATTCCCGAATAAGACGATTGCAGCGTGTCTTTCGCAGCAATTGCAAACCCAAGACGCAGCCCGGCCAGCCCCCAGAATTTACCAAAGCTCTTTAACACGATGACACCGGCGTTTTCGCTTTGCTGTATGTTGCTGTCCTGCGGGCAGACGTCGCAGAAACTTTCATCAATGATCGTGAAATTGCGCCCGCCGACAGCCGTTGCGGGCCACAGCTTGCCGTCTGGATTGTTCGGGTGAACATAGACGTGAACCGGTGCGTCAGGGTCGTCAGTGTTTAGGTCCGGGTTCCGGGCGCGAAACGCAGCCGCGTGTTCATTGTAAGTGGGGCCGGGAATGAAGGCAGGCAAATTGCCGGTCAGGTAAGGTATTCGGGCAATCAGGGCCGAGGCACCGGGTGCTGCGATAATTTCGGCTGTATCCGGGACATTCCAAAAACGACGCGCGGCATTGTGCAGGCGATCAAAGGCGTTTTGGTCCGGCAGCCGTTCCCATGCTTGCCGGGAAATATCGGGAATTGGGTATGGCACCGGGTTGATCCCGGTCGAAAGATCGAGCCAGTCGGTTTTGCAACCGCCGTATAAGGCGATGGCGCTGTCCAGCCCGCCACCATGGTCGCGTTCGCTGGTCATTCGTCTTTGGGCAGGGGGTGGTGGCGCGTTACAAAATGCCCCTTCAGCGCCTCGGGCCATTGCCGATAGGGCACCTGCCCATTTTTGCTGGCGGCATGTAGTTCGCCATAGGCGACGATCGCCTCGGCGGCCTGAGCGGACGGTTCAAAATTGCCGATTGTGTAGCACAGTTTTTCATCTGCCTGAATCGCGACATTGCAGCCATGTTTGCAACCCATCATACAGCTGGTGCGACGTGTGCGGACGGATGAATTCACGACAATTGCCTCGATCAGGCTGGCAAGCTTTTCGCCGTCGGTCCGGGTCATTTTACCCTGATCCCAACCGTCGCGTTTGCACGTGTCGCATATGGTTATCCAAGTCGTCATTCCGGCCCTTTCGTTTCCGCGCCCCCTTTGACCCGGAATCCGAATCCGGTGCAACCGAAACTAAAAATTAACAAAAGTTAGGCTCAGGTTAACCGCTTGTTAACTTTTCGGTAGGTATTTCTGCCTTGGGGACCGGAACAGAATATCAGCCGGGGGCTTAGAGGAAAAATGCGAGTTTTAATTGTGGAAGGCAAGCCGGATCTTGGTTGGATCTGGAGCCGCCATCTAAAGCGGCGCGGGTGTGAGGTATTTGTTTCCTCTAACCAGTCGGATGCTATTGCGAACCTGCAGAATGACAATATCGACATCATTATTCTTAACCTTATTCTTGAAAATGGCAGTGCATTTGCAGTTGCTGATTTTGCAAGCTACCGCCAACCAAAGGCAAAAGTGATTTTTGTCACGGACAGCGGGTTTTTCTCGGACGGGTCAATATTTCAACATATCCCTAACGCTTGTGCGATGATGCCAACAGAAGTTTCGCCCGAGGATTTGGGCGCACTGGTCGAACACTACGGTTCGAACCACTAGACAGGTCAGTGCGGGCCTGACGTGACGGATTGCGCCGTTTTGGCATGAATCTGATTGCGCCGATCAGTCGCCGCTTTTATACCCTCCGCAGACGAAGCCCCGTGGGGCCAGAGAGGTTGGCTGTGAACGATTGACCCGCACCGGGGATCTGACGCAGCATCGTCCAAGGATACGGATATCCTCTCGGCTTGCCATGCCCGGAAGAAAAGGACGTATCATGAGATATCTTACCCTCGTAGTATTGGCGTTGTGCGCTGGCCCTGCGGCCGCTGACCCGGGGCATCTGGCCGAAGTGGCCGGACATTCCCATTGGGTGGCGGGTGCTGCGATTGGTCTGGCGATTGCGCTGGGGCTTGGTGGCATTCTCAAGGGGAAATCCAAGACCAAAGAAAGCGCCGAACCCGAAGGTCAAGAAGACCCGCAGGAGGCTTGAGGCATGGCCAAAACAGGCGTTATGATTTGCGGCCACGGGTCACGTTCACAAGCGGCGGTGGATGAATTTTCGGTGCTGGCCGAAAAGCTGCCCGCCTATCTGCCCGACGATTGGATGATGTCATACGGCTATCTTGAATTTGCCAATCCGGTGATACGCGATGGTTTGGATGAATTACGCGA
>JAHRVD010000417.1 GCA_019090845.1 Marinosulfonomonas sp. | reverse complement strand
TTGGGCGATTGGTCGCGGGTCTTATACCTTGAAACTTGTGCAGGGAAGCGGATAGATAGCGCCGGAATCTGCATCAGACGGAACGCGACATGTTCGACACAATGACTATGACTAAGATCATCGGCGCCCTTTGTGGCACTTTGTTGGTATTTCTACTGGGTAACTGGGCGGCTGAAAGCCTCTATCACGTTGGCAGCGACGGCCACGGCGATGAACATGCCATGGCCTATAACATCGAAGTTGAAGAAGATCATGGCACCCAAGAGGTTGTCCAAGAAGTGAGCTTTGCAACTATTCTGGCATCTGCTGACGTGGACAAGGGTGCAAAGGTTTTCGGGAAATGCAAAGCCTGTCACAAACTGGACGACGGCGCGAATACGACCGGGCCGCATCTTTTTGGACTTCTGGATCGTGACATAGCTTCGGTCGATGGGTTTGGGTATTCGGGTGTTCTGACCGATCTTCCGGGGAACTGGACATCAGAGGCCCTGAACGAATTCCTGACAAGTCCAAAGGCATATGCTGCCGGAACCAAAATGACCTTCTCGGGTCTTAAGAAAATACAGGACCGCGCAAATCTGGTTGCCTATCTGGCCACGATCGGCGGATAATCTAGCCAATTCTGAATGCAAAAGGGCCGCCCATGAATAGGGCGGCCCTTTTTTGTTGGGTCGATATGTTTTGAACGACCGCGCTCTTCACCGTTCATTCACAGATTATCAACTTGATTGTTGGGCAGCGCGCTATTTAGCTTACGATACCTATACTGGTTAATGAGCATCCCGATCCGGGGCGGAGGAAACATCATGCGACCCAAGCAAGCACATGCAATTGCCGTGGCAGGCGAACAGCAGGCACATTCCTCTTTTGCCAAGTTCGTTGCCGCAGCGCTTATGAGTGTCGCTTTGGTCTGGGCCGGGCTGGCTAAAGCCGGGGAAATCACCAAGACGCACGGGATTTCGACCTTTGGCACGCTGAAATACGCGCAGGATTTTGCGCATCTCGATTATGTTAACCCGGATGCCCCCAAGGGCGGGGAAATATCAATCTGGGCGCAGGGCACGTTTGATTCGATGAACCCCTATTCAACCAAGGGGCGATCCGGGGGGTTGGCGACTGTATTTTTTGAATCTCTTCTGACCGGAACAGCGGATGAAATCGGGTCTTCTTATTGTTTTTTGTGCACTACAATGGAATTCCCGGAAAACAAGGACTGGGTCATTTTCAACATCCGGGACGATGTCACGTTTTCGGACGGCTCGCCATTGACTGCAGAGGACGTGAAATTCACCTATGAATTATTTCTGGAGCAAGGTCTGCCGTCCTATCGCGCCGTGCTCGGGCAACAAGTTGAAAGTGCCCAAGTCCTTGAACCCAACCGTCTTAAATTCACTTTCAAACCGGATGTCCCAAAGCGCGATCTGATCGAAAATGTCGGCGGCCTGCCAATTTTTTCCAAGGCATGGTTCCAAAGCACCGGGGCCCAACTGGATGAAAGCCGGATGGAACCAGCAATTGGTTCGGGCGCTTATGTTCTGGACAGCTTTGATGCGAATGCCCGGATCGTTTACCGGCGCAACCCGGATTACTGGGGCGTCGATCACCCGTTTTCTGTTGGAGCCAACAACTTTGATACGATCAGGATCGAATATTTTGGCGACTCGGTCGCAGCATTCGAGGGTTTCAAGGCCGGTGCGTATTCTTTTCGGTTAGAAAATTTTTCCAAAACCTGGGCGACCCAATATGATTTTCCGGCGATAAAGGACGGCACCTATTTCAAAGGCAAACTGCCGGACGGGAACATGGCAACCGGGCAATCGTTTGTGTTTAATCTGCTCCGGCCTAAATTTCAGGATATTCGGGTTCGTAAGGCTATTGCCCTTATGTTCAACTTTGAGTGGTCAAATGAATCACTGTTTTTTGGCCTTTATGCCCGGATCAACTCATTCTGGGAAAACAGTGACCTTGCGGCTGTGGGCGTTCCGACACCTCAGGAGGTTGCGGTGTTGCGCCCGCTCGTGGAGGATGGGCTATTGCCAGAATCCATACTGACTGAGTCGGCTATCGACGGGCCTGTTTCTTCGGCAAGGCAGCTCGATCGCCGGAACCTTCGCACCGCATCTGCTCTTCTGGACGAAGCCGGTTGGCTGGTGGGCGATGACGGAAAGCGGCGCAATGATGCGGGCGAAGTTCTGAGCGTCGAGTTTCTTGGCGTCAGCCCGTCCTTTGACCGAATTGTGAATCCCTATGTGGCCAATCTGGTTTCCCTTGGCATTGACGCCAAACTGACGCGGGTAGATTCAGCACAATACACCGCCCGGACCCGAGCCAAAGATTTCGACATGACAAACGACAGTTTTTCAATGAATCAGGAGCCGGGCTTGTCTTTAAAGCAGTATTTTGGTTCAGAAGGGGCCGCAAAAAGTGTGTTCAACTCTGCAAGCCTTCAGGATCCTGCGGTAGACAGGCTGATCCAAGTCGTGGCACGTGCTGAAACCAAAGAGGATATGCACATTGCAGTCAAAGCTTTGGACCGGGTGCTGCGCGCGCAGGTTTTCTGGGTGCCACAGTGGTATAAAAATGTCCACACGGTATCCTATTTGAACATCTATGAGCATCCCGACCCGCTGCCACCATTTGCACTTGGCTATCTGGATTTCTGGTGGATCAATCCCGAGAAAGAGGCCGCATTGAAGGCCGCTGGAAAGCTGTAGGGCGAGCAGGGCATGGGCGCATATATTCTAAGGCGGTTATTGCTTATCATTCCCACGCTTCTGGGGATCATGATCATTAATTTCACCCTTACACAATTTGTGCCGGGTGGGCCGGTCGAGCAGATCATCGCCCAGCTCGAAGGCGAAGGGGATGTGTTCCAAAACATCGCTGGCGGCGGTTCGGAAACCACCGAAAACCTGACAGCAGGTGGCAGCGACTACGTTGGTGGACGCGGGTTGTCGCCCGAATTTATCGCCGATCTTGAGCGCCAGTTTGGCTTTGACAAGCCGCCCCTGGAACGTTTCCTGACGATGATGTGGAACTATATGCGGTTCGATTTTGGCGAAAGCTATTTCCGCTCGATCAGCGTATTGGACCTTGTTTGGGAAAAAATGCCGGTGTCGATCACGCTGGGACTTTGGTCGACGATCATTGCCTACGCGGTGTCGATCCCGCTGGGTATCCGAAAGGCGGTCAGCGATGGCTCGCGCTTTGATACATGGACCAGCGGGCTGATAATTGTCGCCTATGCCATTCCCGGATTTTTGTTCGCGATCATGTTGCTGGTGCTGTTTGCGGGCGGGTCATACTGGCAAATATTCCCGCTACGGGGGCTGACGTCGGACAACTGGGATAGCTTGTCTTTGATCGGCAAAGCTGCGGACTATTTTTGGCACATTGCATTGCCGGTGATCGCATCCAGCATTTCCGGCTTTGCCACGCTGACGCTGCTGACCAAAAACTCGTTTCTGGACGAGATCAAAAAGCAATATGTGGTGACGGCACGCGCCAAAGGTCTGCCCGAAAGCCGGGTTTTATACGGACATGTTTTCCGTAACGCGATGCTGATCGTGATCGCCGGGTTCCCGGC
>JAHRVD010000416.1 GCA_019090845.1 Marinosulfonomonas sp. | reverse complement strand
CGCAAGCTGTCCGACCCCGGTCCTGAAGTTGTGCTGAAGACCGTTGTTGAACTGCGTGATGCTGCCATCAAGAATGTGCCAGATTCCGGCAGCCGAATGCTCGGCGTCGGAATTGTGATGCCGGGGCCGGTCGGTACGACGGGCATTTCTGACCTTTCGACTGATCTGCACGGCTGGCAGGAAGTTGATGCTCATATGCTGTTTGCCGACGCGTTGGGGATGCCGATCGAAGTCAACAATGACGCCAACGCCGCTGCAATGGCCGAACAAGTCACCGGGGTTGCCAAGGGGTTGTCGACTTATGCGTATTTGTATTTCGGCGCTGGACTAGGACTAGGATTGGTCAGCAATGGCCAATTGATTTCGGGCGCTTTTGGAAACGCCGGCGAAATCGGCCACATTCCGGTTCTATCCGGTGGCCGCACTTTGGAAAGCGCTCTCAGCCGGTTGTCAGTGCAAAGACATTTGAACGCCGCGGGCAAAAACGCCGATGATTTCACGTCACTAGAACGACTTTTTGCTGAACGTGACTCAGATATTTTAGACTGGCTTGACCAGGCTTGCGACGCCTTAAGCCGGGCCGTCGGCATCGTTGAAAACCTATTTGATCCGCAGACAATTGTATTAGGCGGCGCTATGCCTGGTCCGATGCTGGAATACCTCGCCCTACACACGCATTTGCCTGATGTCTCGGTGTCCCATCGGCCCAACGCCGACCATCCCAGATTGACACAGGGAGCCACGGGGCGCCTAACCGCCACGCTGGGTGCCGCAGCGCTGGTGTTGAACAATACTCTGACACCTCGGATTGCCCACACTAACTGAACGGAAGCGCCAAATGCCCCTGACCGCCAAAGCCCGCATCGAGGCAGACCACAAAACTCCTCGGATTGTCGAACTTTGGCAGGCGCTCACGGCATTGCGAAGCGTTGTTTCGTTTATGAATACCGGCGCCCACCCGGATGATGAAAGCTCGGCAATGTTAGCGGCCATGCGGTTTCGCGACGGAATTGACATTTCATACGCCTGCTCAACCCGCGGCGAAGGAGGTCAGAATGAAGTAGGCACAGAAAACAGCGAAGCATTGGGAACGCTGCGCACCGCAGAAATGGAGGCCGCCTGCGACCGTTTGGATTTGCGCATGTACTGGCTGTCGACCAGTCCGGACGACACGATAACAGATTTTGGGTTTTCCAAAAGCGGTGTCGAGACCTTGGGCAAATGGGGGCGTGATCGCATATTGGCGCGGTTCGTCGAGATTTTGCGCACAGAGCGACCGGACATCATTTGTCCGACCTTTCTGGATGTGCCTGGGCAACATGGTCACCACCGGGCGATGACCGAAGCGGCCCATGCGGTGATGTCTTTGGCTGCCGATCCAACATACCACGGGTGCGACCTGCCAGTCTGGCAGGTTAAAAAGCTGTATTTGCCAGCATGGTCAGGCGCTGGGCAATCCTACGATGATGATCTGCCACCGCCACCGGCCACGCTGACAGTAATGGCCAGCGACAGCGATCCGGTTTCCGGGTGGAGCTTTGCGCGCATCGGGCAGCAAAGCCGTTTGCTGCACGCCACGCAGGCAATGGGCCGCTGGGTTCCTGCCGGGGGTGAAACCGACTATGCATTGCATTTGGCTCAGACGAATGTCGTGGGACCGGATGTTGACCTGGCATCGGGCCTGGCACGGACATTGCGTGACCTGAACGTTCCGGTAATCTCGGCCGATCTGGAAGACGCTCAGGCCCATATCGAAGCAGCAATTTCCAGTTTTCCGGATGGTGCAAAAGTTCTGTCGGCGGCCTGTGATGCGCTGGCTGCTCTTGGCAAAGCACGCGCTGCCTGTCCGGATGAAGACATCGCACAGATAGGGCACAAATTGCAGCGCAAGGAAGAACAACTTTCTCGCATAGTGCGATTGGCGGCTGGCGTAGATGTTCACGCATATGTCACGCAGGACGTCATACGACCGGGTGAGAAAACAGAACTAATTGTCGAGAAAAAATCAGAGCTGGGCGAATTGACAGTTGCGCCCGCGCTGCCCGATGGCTGGTCATTTGACGGCAAACATATTTCGGTCAAGGAAAACGCGGATGCCAGTGATCCATATCCCGCTGTCTATCTGCCCGGACTGGCATCTAAACCATGCATGGCAATCTCGGTATCTGCGCATGGCCAAACCGCGCATAGCAGCGTCAAACTTGAGGTGACCCCGGTGGTCACGCCGCCGTATTCGGCCAAATTGACGCCCGAAACTGACGTGATCAATACAGCGACTTCCCGACGTGTTGTTACCGTCAAAATCAATGATATCGGCCCGCCAAATTCCGAACCGACGCTGAAGGTGCCCGAAGGCTGGGACGTAAGATATTATGGCGGTTCTTTCACAGTGACAGTACCAGATGATGTCGCACCCGGGCTCTATTCTTTGCCATTGTCAATTAACGGAAACCAAGCATACAGCGTTCACGACATCACCTATGGACATGTCGCACGTCGGCAATTCGCGCGCCCTGCGCAGGTTACAATACGCGTGTTCAAAGCGGTGCTTCCGGGCACTCGTGTTGGATATATCGGTGGCGGCAATGACACCGTTGCGCACTGGCTTGGCCGTATGGGTGTCGATGTGACAGACCTGTCAGATGTTGATTTAACCGCCCAGATGTTGGCGAATTTCGACACACTTGTTATCGGAATTTTTGCGCTCCGGCTTCGGGCCGGGTTGGCAAACGCAATGCCGGAACTTCATTCGTGGACGAAAGCAGGCGGTACATTAGTGACGCTATACCATCGGCCTTGGGACAATTGGGATCCGGACGCAACGGCACCTTTTCGATTGGAAATCGGACAGCCGTCCTTGCGTTGGCGCGTCACGGACGAGTCCGCGGATGTGACACTGTTGGCACCCAACCATCCCTTGTTGAGTGAACCCAACAAGATAGCGAACGATGCCTGGGGCGGGTGGTTTAAAGAACGTGGGCTGTATTTCGCCAAAGATTGGGACCCAGCTTACACCCCGTTAATTTCCATGCATGATCCGGACGAAGAGCCGTTGACCGGCGCCTGGCTGGCGGCGGATGTGGGTAAAGGGCGCCACGTCCACACGTCTTTGATCTTGCATCATCAGATGGAAAAATTGGTGCCGGGCGCGTTCCACATTTTGGCGAATTTGCTAGCCAAACGCCCTTGACTATTCGCGAAATATATCGGGCAGTGCCCAGTAGTG
>JAHRVD010000023.1 GCA_019090845.1 Marinosulfonomonas sp. | reverse complement strand
GGCCCCGACCCCCCGGGACCCTCCATCACCCCACGTGCTCCCTTAGCACCACACGCGTATGAATTAGGTCCCGGCCATACTGGCCTGATATGGGTTACATTAGGCGGCCCAGTGATTCTGCGCAAACGGCAACTAACTATAATTACGTGCTAATTTTGCTAAAAACTGCCCTAACGGCATTGGCCTAATATTAGGGCACCCGCGATTGCAGGCGCCCCAACTTTCAGACTTAACCGTAAACGGATTCTTTTCCGAAATGTTTGGTCAGCATGTAATAGACAACGGCGCGGTACTTGTTGCGCTCTGACTGGCCATAGGTTTCGATAACTGAATTGATCGCAGCCATCAGTTCTGGCCCATCGGACAAGCCAAGTTTCTTGATCAGAAAATTGTCTTTCACGGTTTTTAGTTCGTGATCCTGCGTTGCCGCCACGGTCGAGGCGTCGGCATTATAAATTGCCGGGCCAACACCGATCGTAACCTTGGTCAGCAAGGCCATATCAGGTGACATACCACATTTGTTTTTCAGATCATCCGCATACTGCGCGATAAGGTCGTCACGTTTTCCCATTTATCTTCTCCCACCAGTTAACCGGGTATTAGCCCGAACAATACAAAGCCTGAACGTAGGCTCGGCTCAAAGTTTAATAGCGAAGCGGGCCTAAACAAAGGGGAAACTCGGCTAAAAGTCGACTGTGGTGGATACCAGAATATGAACAGGGCCGCTCCGGCGTATGCAGGAACGGCCCCTTTTTTCACGAAATCAAGCGTCAGTAACGATAATGTTCCGGCTTGAACGGCCCATCGGAAGTAACGCCAATATAGTCTGCCTGCTCTTTGCTCAGCGTCGACAGCTTCACACCGATCCGATCAAGATGCAGACGCGCGACTTTTTCATCCAGATGTTTAGGCAGGATGTAGACGTCGTTTTTGTACTCATCGCCCTTGGTCCACAGTTCAATCTGCGCCAGAACCTGATTGGTGAAACTGGCCGACATAACAAAACTTGGGTGGCCGGTGGCATTGCCAAGGTTTAGCAAGCGACCTTCTGAAAGCAGAATAATCCGGCTGCCCGAGGGCATTTCGATCATATCGACCTGATCTTTGATGTTCGTCCACTTGTGGTTCTTCAGGTTGGCAACTTGAATTTCGTTGTCAAAATGCCCGATGTTACCAACGATCGCCATGTCCTTCATTTCGCGCATGTGTTCAATGCGGATCACGTCTTTGTTGCCGGTGGTGGTGATAAAGATATCCGCACTGTCTGTGACGTCTTCCAGACGGACAACCTCATAGCCGTCCATAGCGGCCTGAAGCGCACAAATAGGGTCTATTTCGGTAACTTTGACACGTGCGCCAGCGCCAGACAGGGATGCGGCACATCCTTTACCAACATCGCCATACCCACAAACAACAGCAACTTTACCGGCCATCATCGTATCGGTCGCCCGGCGAATTCCGTCTACCAGCGATTCCTTACAGCCGTATTTGTTGTCAAACTTCGACTTGGTTACGCTGTCGTTCACGTTGATCGCGGGGAAGGGCAGTTGGCCCAGTTTCACCAGTTCGTAAAGACGATGCACGCCTGTGGTGGTTTCCTCGGACACGCCCTTGATTGCATCGCGCTGTGCGGTGAACCAGCCGGGGCTCGATGCCATGCGCTTTTTGATCTGTGCAAAAATCGCTTCTTCTTCCTCAGACGTCGGCACATCCAACAGGCCGGTTTCGCCTGCTTCGGCCCGCGCACCCAACAATATATAAAGTGTCGCGTCGCCGCCATCGTCTAGGATCATGTTACAGGTGCCTTCCCCGAACAGGAAAATGCGGTCCTGATAGTCCCAGTGCTCGGGCAATGTCTGGCCCTTTATCGCGAAAACCGGTGTGCCGCTTTGTGCGATGGCAGCCGCCGCATGATCCTGCGTAGAAAAGATATTGCACGACGCCCAGCGCACTTCTGCGCCCAATTCTACAAGTGTTTCGATCAGAACAGCGGTTTGGATCGTCATATGCAGTGATCCGGCAATGCGTGCGCCCTTCAGCGGTTTGCTTTCACCGTATTCGTCGCGCAGCGCCATCAGTCCCGGCATTTCGGTTTCTGCGATATTCAGCTCTTTACGGCCGAACTCCGCCAGGGAAATATCTTTTACTATGTAATCGTTGGACATCCGGTCCGCTCCTTTGCGCATCTGGTTTTGCCGCTCGATAACACCGGGATGCAGTCTCGACAATGGTCGTGTTGGTTGGGTAACGTCCCGTGAACAATAACGGGGATACAATGAAACAACCGCGCGCTTGGCAACGAATGCTTTCGGGTCGCAGGTTGGACCTGCTCGATCCAACGCCCGTCGATATCGAAATCGAGGATATTGCACATGGCCTTGCCTTTGTGGCCCGCTGGAATGGCCAGACATTCGGTGATTATCCCTATTCTGTGGCCGAGCATTCCCTGCTGGTCGAGGCGTTGTTCACCCGGATGAACCCATCTGTGGCACCGCGCTGGCAATTGGCCGCGCTGCTGCATGATGCGCCGGAGTATGTGATCGGCGACATGATAAGCCCGGTTAAGGCCGCTGTCGGCCCGGGGTATGGCGAATTGGATGACCGGCTGGCAGCAGCCATTCACATCCGGTTTGGCCTGCCCGCACGGATCCCGGCGGCGATCAAAAAGCAGATTAAAAAGGCTGACAGGATCAGCGCCTGGCTGGAAGCAATTCAGATCGCCGGGTTCAAACGGGAAGAGGCTGATAAGTACTTCCTTGTGCCAAATCATAGTCTAATTCAGGGAATTTCGATAGATTTGCGCCCACCCGTTGACGTCAGAACCGATTTCACCGCCCGCCATCACGAACTTTTGTCGGGTATGGGTTAGGTCATGCGAATAACCGTTCGCCCCGCTGTCCCTGCCGATTTTTCGCAGATGTCAGAGCTTTTGAATCAAATTATCGCCGCAGGCGAAACCACCGCCCTACAGAGCCCGGCAACGGCAGATGATCTGCTGAAGTGGATGGATAGATCCAAAGGTCGCAATGCTTGGCATATTGCCCAAAATGATAGCGGCCGGATTATGGGGTTTCAGTACGTTGAACCACATGTCGATTTGCCGGACGACGCGGGCGACATTGCCACCTATGTTCGTATTGGCGCGATCCAACTGGGCATTGGGTCAAAACTGTTTGAAGCGACTAAACAAGCCACCGCGAAACTTGGGTATGTCTGGCTGAACGCAACCATCCGCGCCGACAATTCTGGTGGCTTGGCTTATTACTCATCGCGTGGGTTTCAGACCTGGACGACCGACGAAGATACCCCACTGTCAGACGGCACAATTGTTACGAAAATTAGTAAGCGGTATGATCTGTGATCCGCAATATCAGTGTCTAACGCGGGCTTCTTTTGGCCAAAATGCGCTGCAAGGTGCGCCGGTGCATGTGCAGACGCCGCGCGGTTTCGCTGACATTGCGATCACACAGCTCATAGACCCGTTGGATATGTTCCCAACGCACACGATCCGCTGACATCGGGTTTTCCGGCGGCGGTGGCAGCTCGGACCCAGAGGCCAGCAAAGCGTTCATGATATCATTGGCGTCCGCCGGTTTTGACAGATAATCCGTCGCCCCGATCTTGACCGCCGCAACTGCCGTTGCAATCGCTCCGTATCCAGTCAGGACTACGATCTTACTGTCGGGGCGGCGTTCGCGGATCGTCTCGACCACGTCCAGCCCGTTGCCGTCTTCCAGCCGCAGATCAACCACAGCATATGCAGGCGGGCGGGCGGTCGCAAAAGCCCGCCCAGCGGCAACCGATCCGGCCATTTCCGGTTCAAACCCACGCTTTTCCATCGCCCGGGCCAATCGGCGCAGAAACGGCTCGTCGTCGTCCACAAGAAGCAGGGTTCTGTCGTCACCCAAGTCTGGTTTATCTGCGTCGCTCATTTGGCATCTTTCTGAAGGCTTCCTGCCTCTTTATTCTGCCGTTTGCGCCGGGTCAAACCAGTCAGGACGCCTTGTCGATAAAACAGGCCACTGTATTGGCCACTGCCTCAGGTGTTAGCTCGCGCCGAAAGAACTCGACAAAGCCCTGTTTGGGCAACACCAGATAGGTCAGCGCCGAATGATCCACCAGATAATATTCGTCCCCGGTGTCCTGCTTGCGGTAGTAGGTTTTATAGGCCTGAGAGGCCGCCTTGACCTGTTCGGGCGAACCGGTAAGCCCCAGCATTTCCGGGTGCAAATAGTCGGTGAACTCTGCCATCACCTGCGGCGTGTCCCGTTCCGGGTCGATCGAGATGAACACCGGCTGCACGTCATAGCCTCGTTCTGCCAACAGTTCGGTTGCCTCGGCCATGCGGGCGGTATCCATCGGGCAAACGTCGGGGCAGAATGTATAGCCGAAGTAGATCAGGGTGGGGCGGGTAATCACGTCCTTGTCGGTAACTGTGGCGCCGGTTTCATCCACCAGCGTGAACGGCCCACCGATTGCCCCGGACCCACCGGACACCGTGCTGGCGCGGCAATCGGAAAAATCATCGTCAGGTGAACCGAAGGTCACATACCAAAGACTGCCGCCCAACAACCCAATAACCGCCACCGCCGCAAGCGTTGCGTAAAGTTCATTTCTGCGCATCCCGGAACCCCACAAATTTGCTGGTGCATTGATCCTTTTGTAACGCGGGACTAACAAGTGTCCATCTTGACGCAACCTAACTCCGGTAACATTTTGGACAACCGCACAACCGGCCCGCTTCCCAAGGAACGCCGCAGCAACTGGGTGCCCCTGCGCACGTTGATTATTCTGCGTTGGATCGCAATCATTGGCCAGCTTGTGGCGATCATCGTCGCTCAGTCCGTGTTCAGGCTTAGCCTTGATCTTGGTCTGTGCCTGATGGCGGTCGGCGCCCTGATAATCGCCAATCTGATAGCGATATTTGTCTACCCCAAGAACAAGCGCGTGTCCGAACAGGAACTGACATTGATGCTGTTGTTTGATGTCACGCAGCTGTCCGCTCTGCTTTATCTGACCGGCGGGTTACATAACCCGTTTGCCTTGCTGATCCTTGCGCCGGTTTCAATCTCGGCGACGGCTTTGCGCACCGGGCCAACAGTTGTCATTGGCGTGATTGCAATTGTTCTATCTACGATCGTTTTGATTTTCCATCAGCCGTTACACAACGCTGCCGGTGCTATTTTGCGAATGCCGCAGATTTTCGTATTCGGGTTCTGGACAGCAATCCTGATCGGGGTGGTTTTTCTGGGGGGCTATGCGCGCAGCGTTGCTTCAGAAATCACCACCATGTCCGAAGCGCTTCTGGCGACCCAGATGGCGCTTGCGCGCGAACAGAAAATCACCGATCTGGCTGGCGTTGTCGCAGCCGCCGCGCATGAGCTGGGCACACCGCTTGCAACTATCAAACTGGCCAGCACCGAATTGGTTGAGGATTTGGCGGGGCAGGGTGCCTTGCAAGATGATGCTCGCCTGATCCGCGACCAGACAGATCGGTGTCGAGATATCCTGCGCGATATGGGCCGGGCAGGCAAAGATGATTTGCATATGCATTTCGCTC
>JAHRVD010000022.1 GCA_019090845.1 Marinosulfonomonas sp. | reverse complement strand
CGTCGCCCCACCATCGCTCGCCAAGGACTGCCCCGTAACATAACCGCCCGCCGTTGATGCCAAAAACAGCACCGCGTCGGCAATGTCATCGGGCGTGCCTTCGCGCTTTAGGCACTGGCGCTCAAGAATGGTTTGCCAGACGGCGTCGGTGGCGCCAGTTGCGTCAACCTCGGTTCGGATCAGGCCGGGTACAACGACATTCACTGTAATCCCAAACTCGCCCAATTCGCGCGCCAACGAGCGGGCCATGCCGATCACTGCAGATTTAGAGGTGACGTAATGCAGGAAATTTGGCCGCCCCATTGTCACCGTTCCAGAGGAAATATTGATAATCCGCCCGAATTTTGCCGCCCGCATCGCCGGAGCGACGGCGCGCGCGCACAGATAAGGACCGGTCACATTGACCCGCATCACAGCGTCCCATTCATCCAGCGGCAATTGATCAAAAGTGGCGCGTGTCAGCGCAGTATAAAGAGCGGCGTTATTAATCAGAACATCAATCCGGCCGAAATTTTCCAACGTCCGTGCCACCATTGCATCAACCGAAGCAACATCGCCAACGTCGGTGGGGCAAAACAATGCCTGCCCGCCCGCGCCAGTGATTTCGTCAACCACAGCGCGCCCGTGCCCGGCGTTAATCTCGGCCACCACAACCTGCGCCCCGGCGCGCGCAAAACGGTGCGCGTAGACCCGCCCGATCCCCTGACCGGCACCGGTTACTATTACCACCTGACCGGAAAAATCCGGGTCGCCGGACATTTTTTCATCCGTTGGCATAGATGATCCTCTTGATCTGATCGGCGCGCTTAATCTGAGCCTAAAGCGCCAGCGTCAGCTTTTTGCCACAGGCCCGGGAACAACAGACAAGCACCCGGTCGCCCTTGTCACGTTCGGCCTTGGTCAGCACCTTGTCGCGGTGGTCTATTTCCCCGTCCAGAACCGCAACCTCGCAGCTGCCACAGATGCCTTCTTCGCAATCAGAAGTCACGTCAAACCCGACCGCCCGCAGCGCTTGCAGGACGGTCTTGTCAGCAGGCACATGGACGGACAGGTCGCTATCGCTCAGCACCACGTCAAAGGCGTGTTCCTTGGCAGGATCAAGGGCCAGATCGACCGGCGCGAAATGTTCAAAATGCAAGCCCCCCGGGTGGTCACCGGTAAGTTCCTGCAATTCAGCCAGCAGGCGGTCTGGGCCGCAGGCATAGATCGCGGCCTCGGGCACAAGCCCTGCAATCAACGCCGGTAATTCCATACGCAAACCCGCGGATTTGGCATAAAGGTGCAAGCGCTCACCGTGGTCCTGTTCCAACCGATCCAGAAACGCCATCGTATCGCGCGTGCGCCCGGCGTAGTGCAATTCATAATCCTTGCCCAATTCCTTAAGCCTGTCGGCCATCGTCAGGATCGGCGTGATGCCAATACCCCCGGCAATCAACACAAAACGATCGCACGTTTCATCCAGACGGAAATGGTTTTTCGGCCCGCGCACCTGCACTGACATGCCCGGCTTTAACGTATCATGGATTAGTTTAGAGCCACCCCGACCAGCCTCTTCACGCAGAACCGCAATGTCCCATTGCGCCGGATTGGCGCGACCACCGCATAGGGAATATTTCCGTTTGAACTGATCAATCTGCAGCTCGACATGGGCTCCGGGGCTCCATTTAGGCAAGCTTCGCCCGGAAGGGTCTTCCAGAACCAGACCGATCACGCCATCGGCCTCGCGCCGAACCCCGGCAACTGTCAGTTGGCGTGTTGTGTCTTGCAGCGACGGCGCCCCCATAGGGAAATCCGCCCGCGATGTCAGCGCTGTTGGATCGCTTCGCTCGGGGTTTTTAGCCGGATCCCACTGAACCCAAAGATGATCGGGGCCGCGAAATGACGTGTTGGGCAAATAGGAATACTTGGCACCGGGCTTTAGGCGCATATGGGGCAGACGCCGGGTGAATTCTTCTAGGAAAATCCGCATCTCCATGCGTGCCAGATTTTTGCCAAGGCACTGGTGACTGCCATAGCCAAAGGAAAGATGTTCGCTGCTGTTCTGGCGGAAAATATCAAACTCGTCTGGGTCTTCAAAATGCCGCTCGTCGTGATTGCCCGAATGGGAGACGATTAACAGGCGCGCGCCTTTGGGTATTTCGACGCCGTCAATTTCCGTGGCATCGGTCGTGATCCGTCGCCAGCCCGAAATCGAGCCGGTAAACCGCAAGCATTCTTCCACCGCGTTGGGGATCAGGGCGGGGTTTTCGCACAACTGTTCCCAGACATCAGGCGTATCCAGCAACAAACGAAACATATTGGCCGCCGCATTGGCCGTGGTTTCATGCGCCGCCACGATCCCCGCCATCATCATCGAATGCAGATAGGAATCTGTGACGACGTCAGGCAGTTCTTTTTGCTTGCGGATCGCATATTCCATCCAGCCGTTGCCCGACGGATCCTGGCGCATCTTTTCCAGAACCTGCCCGGCGAACTGCCAGAATTTACCGACACCATCAGCAACCTTGACCTGCTCTTCGGGCGATGGCCGCCCCCATGTGTTGATCGTATGATCAATCGAATACTGGCGCAGCGTTTCCATGTCTTCTTCGGGCACGCCAAGAAAATGCAGGGCCACCGTCAGCGGAATACCCCAAAGCATTTCATCAACCAAATCGGCCTGCCCCTTATCAACCAACCGGTCGACGTATTCCTTTGTCAGTTTGCGAACCATCGGTTCGTGATGCGCCAGTTCGTCCAGTTCAAACGACTTCATCAACACGCGCCGCCGCTCCATATGGGCGGGCTCATCCTCGTTCACCAAAGTGCGGTTCATCGCGTAATCATAGCTGGCCAGAACTTCGCGCGCCTCATCCGAAGGTGGCGTCATCGGTTCCAGCACGACGGCTGGCGAATACAGGATGTTGTCGCGGAATACTGCCTTTATGTCTTCGTAACGGGTGACCACCCAATAGTTGATCTCGGGGCTGTAAAACACCGGCTCGCGGTCACGCGACCATTTCAGAACCTTGGCCGGGTCGATTGCATAAGCTTCCTCAAATGGGTTGAACGCAGCCGCAGACGCCGAAACAGGGCACCCCGTTGGTGACATCATTCCGCTCACCGGGCAGCCCACAGCGCTGGCCGGTTGTGTCGTATCTTGCCCTGCCATTTTAGCTGGCCGGTGCGGCTTGCAAATCGCCGCTGCGCTTGCGCTCGGCCCAGGTGTCGACGATCGATCCGGCACGCGCGGCAAAATCAGCTTTGGCCTCTTCGCTGTCGCGTCGAATGCTCAGTTCCAGCCGGTGACCACTGGGGTCAAAGAAATAGATCGACTGGCAAAATCCGTGATCGGTAACCCCGACTACATCAATGCCGTTTTCTTCCAGCCGAGCCTTGGCGGCGAGCAGGGTTTCCTGATCGGCCACTTCCAGCGCCAGATGCTGCACCCAGTCCGGGGTGTTGGGATCTTTCTTTGCCGGGGGCGAAGTGGGAACCTCAAAAAACGCGATGTAGCTGCCGTCTTCCATTTCAAAAAAGATATGCAGATGCGGGGCCCATTCCTGTGTCGAGGGCACCCGGTCATTGCTGATCGCATGGACCAGTTTCAGGCCCAGATTTTTTGTATAATAATCAATCGTTTCCTGAGCGTCAGTGCATCTGTATGCAACGTGATGAAGTTTCTGCAGCATGAAAATCCCCTTCGTTTTACGAATTTCTATTCCCGACACGACCGAAAATTGGCGCGTCGCCAGTCTGGACTAGAAATACTATAAAATTCTATACGATTTACGCAACAGCCATTGCAGAACACATCTGCATTCGGTGCCTCCGGTCAAAAACTGCCCGCCAACGGCACCATCAAAAGGCTCGGCTACCGCAGCCCCGCGCCCCGCGCGATGATGCCGCGCAGAATTTCACGCGTACCGCCACGCAGCGAAAATGTCGGCGCGTGCTGAATGATAT
>JAHRVD010000415.1 GCA_019090845.1 Marinosulfonomonas sp. | reverse complement strand
TCGCTTATCACCTTGCCTGCCACACGGATACGCTCATGAAAACGCGCCAGATGGGGCGAGGTATAGGCGTGAACCATATTTCCGCCAGCCTCAAGTCCGGCGCGAATCATCGCCAAAGTTGAGCCTTTACCATTGGTCCCGGCGATATGGACTACCGGCGGCAGGGCGCATTCGGGGTCACCCAGCGCATCCAGCAACCGCCACATGCGGTCCAGCGTTAAATCAATGATCTTGGGGTGCAGCGACATCATCCGTTCAAGGATGACGTCCGAGCCCTGAGGTGTCACTTATTCTTGCCTGCTTTGGCTTTCTTGGCAGGTTCTTCCTTGGCAGGTTCTACCGGTTTTTCATCTGGCGCAGGCAGGCTGCCTTTGATGGCGGCCGACTGCCCCATGAGCATCCGGGTAATTGTGATCAACTCTTCCCGCATCTGCTTGCGGTGCGTCACCCGGTCCAGCATGCCGTGGTCCAGCAGGTATTCGGCCCGCTGAAAACCCTCTGGCAGGTTTTCACCCAGCGTTTGCTGGATCACACGCGGGCCTGCAAAGCAAATCAATGCATTAGGTTCGGAAATCTGAACATCGCCCAACATGGCGTAACTGGCCGTGACACCACCGGTGGTCGGGTGCGTCAGAACGACGATATACGGCAAACCGGCCTCTTTCAGCATCTCGACAGCAACAGTGGTGCGCGGCATCTGCATAAGTGACAGGATACCTTCCTGCATCCGCGCGCCTCCAGCAGCAGCAAAGACAATCAGCGGGGATTTGCGGTTAATCGCGCGCTTGGCCGCAGCGATGAAGGCGTTACCAACATACATCCCCATCGAGCCGCCCATGAACGAAAAATCCTGCACAGCGACAACAACCGGCGCATCGCCAATTTTCCCTTCACCAACTAGCATCGCCTCTTTTTCGCTCGTCGTCTTTTGTGCGGCTTTCATCCGGTCCGGATAGCGCTTTTGGTCGCGAAAATTCAGCGGATCAGCAATTGGTTCGGGAATCGGAATTTCAGTGAAAACACTATGGTCGAACAAGGCCGCCAACCGATCACGCGCACCAAGCGCCATGTGGTGGTCGCAACTCGTGCAGACATTCAGGTTATCCGCCACTTCGCGGTGAAATAGCATGGTTCCGCACTCGGGGCATTTTGACCAAAGGTTCTCTGGCACCTCTCGGCGCGAAAACAACGAGTTGATCGTGGGGCGGACGTAATTGGAAATCCAGTTCATCGGGGTCTTTAACCTGTGCTTCGTTCTTCTCCCAAATAAAGCCCGCCGAGATGAATTGCAATCAGCGGCGCAACACACGCCGCAGGATCATCCATGCCGCAAACAATCCCAGATAATCGGCAAATATCAGCGCCTGGATTTTTGAAGCATCGTCAGCCGAATAGGGTGTCAGGTAAAGGGCAAGGCCGGGGATGGTGCCATCGGTGGCGACGATGAGGACGGCAATGACATTATTGGAAAAATGAAATCCCCAGGCGGCGCCAATGCTGCCGGTGATCCGGGTCAGATCTGCTGCGATCAGCCCGAATACCGTCGCGGTTGCAACAATGAACCAGGTGTTTTGACCCGCAGCATCCAAATTATAATGCGCCAACCCGAAGGCGAGGCTTGGCAAAAGCATCCAGATCACGGGCGAATTGAAGCGTGCGCCAAGCTGTTGCTGAAAATAGCCGCGAAAAACCAGTTCTTCGGCACCGGTCTGGATTAGGACACCCAGCAGAGCGATTGGCAGAAAGGTGAGCCAAAGCAAAAAGTTTAGGTTTGGAACGCCGTCGTATATGAACGACCAGCCAAGTGTCAGAAGCGAATAGATCGCCAGCACAATTCCCGCCGAACGCAGGAAATCGCGCACGACCACCCGTTGTGGGCCAAAAAGAGTGCGCGCTTTGCGCCGATGCAACAGGCGAACGACAATCATCGGGGCCGCAGCCATTCCGACAAAACTGGCCATCAGCAACATTGTGCCCGTGGGAGAAGAGGCTTCGAGCAGTTTGGCAGACCAGTTGCGCAGGCCAAGAGTGCCCGACGTCAGCCAAATGATCGCAAATACAGCCGCAACCCCGATCATATAAACGATCAGCATTACCGGCACACCGACGAACAACCGCCAAAGTTGAGCGCGCGGTCGAGCCGGCTGCACATACCGCTCGAATTCTTCGGTGAACATCAGTGCCTGCTTTCTGCCCCGTCTGTGGCAGAATAGAGTGATCTTGCCCGCAGAGCAATCGCCGGGATGCACTTGTGAATCACTAAAGAGCGCACTATTCCAAACTTCAGCCGGAATGGGAGGGTCATCCATGTTAAAAGCAAAATTCGACAAGTCAAAGTTGCCAAGTCGTCATGTCACCGAGGGGCCGGAACGGGCGCCACACAGGTCTTACTATTATGCGATGGGCTTGACCGAGGATGAGATTGCACAACCATTTGTGGGTGTTGCCACATGCTGGAACGAAGCCGCTCCGTGTAACATCTCGCTGGACCGCCAAGCGCAGGCCGTGAAAATCGGCGTGAAAGCAGGGTCGGGCACGCCGCGCGAATTTGCGACAATTACAGTCACCGACGGGATAGCCATGGGTCACGAAGGTATGCGTTCTTCGCTGGCCAGTCGCGATGCGATTGCGGACACCGTGGAACTGACAATGCGCGGTCATTGCTATGACGCGATTGTTGGGCTTGCAGGTTGTGACAAGTCATTACCCGGAATGATGATGGCGATGGTTCGTCTTAATACCCCGTCTGTATTTATCTATGGTGGTTCGATCCTGCCCGGCCGTTTTGAAGGCCATGACGTAACAGTGCAGGATGTATTCGAGGCCGTGGGCCAGCATCAGGCCGGTGCCTATTCGGAAAAGCAACTGCGTGCGCTGGAAAAGGTCGCCTGCCCGTCCGCAGGTGCCTGCGGTGGCCAGTTTACGGCCAATACCATGGCCTGTGTTTCCGAGGCGATAGGTCTGGCGCTGCCAAATTCAGCCGGGGCACCTGCGCTCTATGAATCACGCGATCAATACGCAATTGCC
>JAHRVD010000414.1 GCA_019090845.1 Marinosulfonomonas sp. | reverse complement strand
GGGCTTCAATTGCTTGATTAAATTCTGTTCAAGCAGCAGCGCCTCGGTTTCTGTCTGGGTTGTCAGAAACATCATCGACTCAGTTTCAGAGATCATTCGTGAAATGCGGGCCGAATGCCCGGACGCCTGAGCATAATTTGAAACACGTTTTTTCAGGTTTCGTGCCTTGCCGACATAAAGCACCACGCCCTTGGCGCCCAGCATTCTGTAGACGCCCGGCGAATTGTCGAGTCTGTTAAGATAACCCTGTATGCAGGCGCGGCCTTGCACCTTTTCTGCGTCACCATTTTTGTCGGTCGAAGAGTTCATGAGCTTTGCTGCTGATTCCTATTTTTGCTGCAATTTTTGCGCCACCGTAAGCAATAGAAAACCTATCCCCGATTCCTGTGGATAACTCTGGTGGTAAGTTTTCAGTTTTACAAATTTTTCCTTACATTCAAAGCTCTTCGCAGAAATGCCTATAATTTGGGCGGTCCTGTAAGTCATTGACTTCAAACCGTAATTTATTTTGCTCCGAGCAACCGACTGATAACATTAGAAAATTATTATCAGTTTGGTGGCGAAATCTGCTGCGGTGCACAAGTCAACCCAGTGAATGGTGAATTCGCAGATTGCACTAATCCAACCTCATGGCTTCTGGGGTCTTCCATGCAAGGTGCTGACCACCGTCCACGACAATCATTTGCCCGGTAACAGACGATGCATCCAACAGGTAATTCAACGCTGCTGTTATGTCCTTAGGATTGGCACCACGAGCCAGAAGCGTTGAAGCGCGCTGGTGGGCAAAATGGTCTTCTGTCTGACGCGCGCCTTTCAGGGTTGGGCCCGGGCCGATGGCATTCACCCGCACTATCGGACCCAGCGCCATTGCTGCGGTTTGGGTAAAGGCCCACAGTCCCATTTTGGAAATTGTATAGCTCATGAACTCGGGTGTCAGTTTGTGTATCCGTTGGTCCAGCAGGTTAACAACAAGGGCTTGGGCCTCTGGCTCTGCATTTTCATCCAGAACCGGCTGTGGCGCATTGGCGGCGAAATTCTGCGTCAGAACAAAGGGCGCGCGCAGGTTTGCCTCTATGTGCTGATCCCAGCTTTGACGGTCGGCCGTCGTTATATCGTCGTGTTCAAAGACCGATGCGTTATTCACCAAGACATTTAGCGGTCCGCCAAGCGCCTTGCTGGCCTGATCTATCAGCGACTGCACTTGTTTTTCGACCAGCAAGTCGGCCTGAATAGCCACAGCTTTTCTGCCAATTTTCGCGATCTCGCGCACCACCTTGCCAGCTTCATCCTGCGAAGATGAATAGTGAACGGCGACGTCATACCCACGCCCGGCAAGGCAAAGCGCCATCGCCCGCCCTAACCGACGTGCAGCGCCCGTTACCAATGCCCGTTTCTGTTGCATCGTTTCCAACTCCTCAGGTCAGCACATACACCACATAGACAGCATAAAGAGCGGTGAATCCAGCGCCCCAGCCACGGGTTATATTTCGCCGCCCAAGGGCAAATGGAATCAACGCCAGTGACGCAGCAACCATCACCCAAAGGTCGAACTGTAGAACGCTCTGCGATACCGAAATATCGCCAAAGAACGCTGCCACACCAAGAATTCCAAGGATATTGGCAATGTTGGACCCAATTACGTTCCCCAACGCCACATCCGCCTGCCGTCGCAAAGCGGCTGCAACCGTCGTTGCCAGTTCCGGCAGCGAGGTGCCAATGGCAACCAGAGTCAATCCGATGACCGTTTCGCTGACCTGATAGTGACGCGCTATTTCTGTTGCGGAACTGACTAACAGATCGGCGCCCAATGGAAGCCCGACCAAACCAAGAACCAGATAGACACCTATCCGCCACCACGGCATTTGGGGGTCCGCCCCTTCCACTTCCAAGGTCGCTGATGCCAGCTTTGGGCTGGCCAGTTGATGCCGCCGCGCGGTCAGGACTGCATGGCCGATAAATGCAACAAAACCGCCCAGCAGGATCGCCCCGTGCAGCCAGGTAATCGGTGTCAGAAAAGCTATTGCCACGAACAACGCGGTGGCTGCCAACATCTGCCAATAGCTTTGACGCGTGTCGCAGTTCTTTGTATTCAACCCGACCAGCATGGCCGGAAGGCCAAGCACTAGCAAAACATTCGCCGTGTTGGAGCCAATAACATTGCCAACAGC
This sequence comes from Marinosulfonomonas sp., assembly GCA_019090845.1. GTDB lineage: Bacteria > Pseudomonadota > Alphaproteobacteria > Rhodobacterales > Rhodobacteraceae > NORP110. The sequence continues at coordinate 1,696 of JAHRVD010000414.1, read as the reverse complement.
AAGCCCCGGAACTCCGTTTACAACGGAACCGATCGCAATCAATAATTCAGGCGTCGAGGTTCCGATCGACACAATAGTCAAGCTTACAATCAATGCCGGCACGCCCAGACGCAAGCTGGCGTTAACCGCGCCGCGAACCAGAACGTCACCGGCAAGAAGCAGGATGACCAAGCCCAATATCGAGATCAGAAAACTCATAAATCAGTTCTTAGGATTCGTGGCAGTGACAACTGCGTTTGCCAATTTTATAGCGCCCGCATTTGGAACATTTGGCAGCCTGCAATTTTTTTTGCCCGGGAAACCGGAGCTTGCCAAACATTGCCATCACCAACATGCCAATTAGGAAAAGTGAAACAACTTTAACCATTTCTACAATCCAAAACGTGCAAACTGGGCACGTTCCTCAATTCCGGTCAGTGTTTCTTCCATAAGTCGAACACCAAATCGCTGCAAAAACGGGCGCTTTTGGTTGTATGGAATGAACCGAACGTCATCGCCGAACCGTTCTTTCATTTTCGGAATCAGATGTCCGATACCATCCGAAAGGCCCAAGTCAACGCTGGCCTGACCCAGCCAGAATTCACCAGAAAACAATTTGGTGTTATCAGCCAGCTTACTGCCCCTGCGATCCTTTATCTGACCGATAAAAGTTTCATGCATCTGGGTCAAAAGAGCATTCAGCATTTTTATGTCTGCGGCTTTTTCCGGCTTAAAAGGGTCCAACGTGCTTTTGGATTTTCCAGCCGTGTGAACGCGCCGCTCAACACCGTATCGACCAATCAGTTCCTGAAATCCAAACCCGGACGAAATTACCCCGATTGATCCGACAACCGAACTGGGGTCGACCCAAATCTCGTCAGCCGCGGTTGCCAGCCAATAGCCGCCAGACGCAGCGACATCTTCAACAAAAGCAAAGACCGGGATCTTTTTTTCATCCGCCAAACGCCTGATCCGCGCCGCGATCAGCGAGGACTGCACCGGTGAACCGCCAGGCGAATTGATGACCAGCGCAACGGCTGCGGGTTTTCCCCGCCTGAAGGCCCGTTCAATCATCGGCCCAAGCCCGAAATCGTTCAGCGAGGCGGTTCGCCCGGCCATCGCAATCGTGCCACGCAAAGCGATGACAGGAACGACGGCCGGGGTTTTAACAAATGGGATCCATCTTTTCATTATGTTGATGTAGAGGGCCGCTTGCAATTGAACAAGCGGTGCTACGTTCGCCCGGCCCAAATTGATGCTTTTAAAGTGCCATCCGCTCTGGGCAGTTAAGCGCTAAATCACCGCCAAAGCACATTTAGCCGCGATAGCCTGACGCACGCGAAGCACGCGCGGCCAGTTCGGTTGTCGCACGGATCATTTCTTCGCGGTTTCGCACCGCCCGGTCCGACGGTCCACCAAGCACCAAAGCACCGGCAACACTTCCATCAACATTGAAGACCGGGGCCGCGACGCCCGCTGCTTCTTCGACGGCTTCGCCCACGCTGAAGGAATAACCTGATTTTTGGATTTTTTTTAACCGCTCGCGCAACTGGTTCGCATCGACAATTGTGGTCGCCGTCCTGGGCAGCATATCAGTCCTTTTGATATAGGCTTCTTGCCAAGCTTTGTCTTTGTAGGCCAGCAGCAGCAGCCCCGCCGCCGTGCAATAAAGCGGACGCATAACACCGACCGGTGTGACGTAACGCACGGCCTTCGG
>JAHRVD010000021.1 GCA_019090845.1 Marinosulfonomonas sp. | reverse complement strand
TCGAATATAGGCGAAAAATAAATCGTCGTGGTGGGTGAAAAACCGGTCTTGCGATAGTGCGGTCCAAATTCGCGGGGATTCATTTCCGATCCCGCAAAACATGCTGCTACACCCAAATAAATGAAAACGCATCTTCCAGTTGGGCGGATCTGGGCTAACCACAGTCAAAAAAATCAGCCCCATCCAACGTTTTCTTTGTTGGCTGGGGCTGCGATTACATAAAAAAGCGTCGCCGCTTTTTCGAACAATTGTTACTAAGTTTAACTTTGTGGATCTTCCGGCTGTTCACGGCGTTTCTGCGTCCGCGCCATCACCAGATACAACAGCGCAACACCACATATAACAGCAGCAACGCCGCCTAGGTGCATGCCGTTGGCGGCCATCCAATTTGTAAGCATATCCATTTTTTCCCTCGCTTAATCGGTTAGAGTTTGGAAACAATGATTGGAGAATAAGGCACTATTTTGGCAAATCATGGCCGACAAGCGGACATATCGCACAAAAAACCCATCGTTTTGGCTTGAATTGCCCGGTTTTGCAAAACAATCGGCTTTTGGGTCAACGGGTTTTTCTTTGCTGTTGGTTAGAATAAGTCAGGCAAATGAAGATATCAGACCTTTGGGGTGGGCATGGATGATTTCAATCTGTTTGACGGCAATGCCGCCACGGGCACCTGGGAAAGCACATTTGCGGCCTTGGACGCCCTAATTCAGCGAGAGGTCGGGGCGATCATTTGTTCCTGCTCAACCTTCGATCCGGTGGCCAAAAAGGCCAGACGTATTTACACAAACCAGCCAGAGGCCTATCCGCTGTCCGGTTTAAAAGAGGTCACGCCAAATCTCTGGACCCGGCAGGTTCTGGATCGAGGGCAGATGTTTGTGGCCAACACGCTCGATGAAATTGCCGAGGTTTTCCCCGACTATGAGCTGATTGGTTCATTGGGTTGTGGGTCAGTTGTCAATCTGCCCATTCGTTTGGCCGGGTCGTTTTTGGGAACAGTCAACATGTTGCACGAGCCGGGTTATTACACACCTAAAACCATTGAAAAGATCAGCCGATTAGGTGGCGCGGGAATTATCGCGTTTTGCGCTTACAATCGGGCGAACAAACAAATCTAGGCTGGCAAATAGCCGAAAACGGGCCGGAACATTTCATCTGGAACGCCCGGCCCGCCCGTTTACTTACAGCGAAATTCGGAATCGCGCGAAACCGTCCGGGCCATCGCCGGCTTCTTCCATCGAAATTCCTTCCAGGTCATCAAGATAATCCGTAGCTTTTGGGCCTGTGTCAAACAACACACTCGTTCCATCGAGCGGTTTGAATGACCAGTTTCCATCGGCAGTCGGGTTGATTGTACCCTGCTCGACAATGTAGCGCACGATCACGTCCCGGTTCGTATCGGGGCCTTCGAAAATCGTCGTTTCACCGCCCGTGCCGGGGAAATGGCCGCCGCCCCCTGCGCGATAGTTATTGGTCGCTACAACAAACTTCATGTCGTCGGTAACCGGCGCGCCGTTGAAGGTCAGGTTCACGATCCGCTTTGTGCCTTGGTTTATCACGTCGCCATCGCGGTTGAACATCATCGGCTGGCTCAGGTCGATCTGATAGCTGACCCCGTCGATCACATCAAAATTATAGCTTGGGAAATCGGGGTTCAGCAGCACCTGATCTGCTTTGCCGGGTTCGATCTGGTTGAACATGCCCGCCGAGCGTTCCAGCCAGCCACGCAGTTGAGCGCCATCAATCAGAACGGCGCGCGCGATATTTGGGTAAAGGTAAAGATCGGCGACATTCTTAATCGCCACATCGCCTGCGGGAACATCTGTGTAATATTCGGCACCACCACGACCACCGGCCTTGAATGGGGCAGCGGCGGACAGGATCGGAATACCTTCATATTCCGTGCCTTTCATCATCTCCTCAATATACCATTTCTGCGCGATCGAGACGATCTGAACCGAAGGGTCATCAGCGACCAAGGCAAAATAGCTGTGCAATGGGGCGGAAGTTTTGCCAACCGCACGGCGGATATAGGCCAGCGTTTCGGTGTGTTCCTGCTCTACCGAATCCAGTACTGCCTGATCGCTTTCAACCAATGCGGTGATCGAACGGTCTTCGTTTCGTTTGGAAATCGGGCGCACCTCGCTGGAATTTGTGACAACCTGCCATTCATTGCCAGACCGTTCCAGCAACAGGTCGATCACGCCCAGATGTGACCCCCAAAAGCCGCCCATGACGGCGGGCTTGCCGTGGATTGTGCCCTTGGCTGCATCGACAGCTGCGTAGCCGTCATAGGTTGACGACGGAAACACAAGGTGGCTGTGGCCGGTCAGAATTGCATCAAGCCCGTCCAGAGCGGCCAGCGGAACCGATGCGTTTTCCATACCATCCGAATGGTTCGCCGATCCAATGCCCGAATGGGACAGGACGATGATAATATCAGCCCCTTCTTCTTTCATCTGTGGAATGTAGGCACGCGCCGTGTCAACGATATCGCGGGTGGTGACCTTGCCTTCCAGATGGCGCCGGTCCCACGTCATGATCTGGGGCGGGACAAAGCCGATCAGGCCGACCTTGATCGGATGTTCTACACCATCCCCATCTGTGACGGTGCGATCAAGGATCATATAGGGTTTGATCAGCGTATCGTCGCCAGTGGGCGTCGCGCCCATGTTTTTCACTACATTTGCGGACAGGAACGGAAAATCGGCCCCGGCCAGTGATTTCATCAGAAAATCAAGGCCGTAGTTGAATTCGTGGTTACCCAAAGTTGAGGCATCAAAACCAAGCGTATTCATGGCCGCAATTACCGGGTGTATGTCGCCCTCTTTCATGCCCCGCTCGTAGGCAATGTAATCACCCATTGGATTGCCTTGCAGGAAATCACCATTGTCCAGCAGCATCGAATTCGTGGCCTCGGCCCGAATGTCGCCGATATGAGCAGCCGTGCGGGCCAGCCCCACGGTGTCACGGGGTTTGTCGGAATAATAGTCATATGGAAAAACATGCACGTGCAAATCCGTGGTTTCCATAATCCGCAGGTGCGCCTGATTGGTGGCTGCATTGGCAGAGAATGGATGGAGTGCAATCAATGATGCGCCTGCGATTGAGCCGGTCAGGAAAGTTCTGCGGCCGAGAGATGTCGTGCTGCGAAGGGACATGGGAATTCTCCAGATTGTTACAGAAACACTGATTCCAGAGTATCACGACACCTTCGCAACGCAGACACATTATTACGTAGCTTAGGGGTGCGCTATCCCTAAAGGCGAAAAAAGCCAAGAAAATCCCGCTGAGGTTGAAAAAATTGCAGTGCCCGGCGCAATTGCATTCTTTTATACTGCGTGGCAAATAATCCTGAAAAAGGAAGAACTGCCATGCGGATTGCCGAAACTGTTACATTTGGTGGCTCAGAGCTGAACAGGGCTGCCGAACTACGCACAGATGCTAAAGAGATTGATCGCTGTATGGCGGATCCGATGGCGCGCGGGTTGGCTATCTGGCGGGGTAAGCCATTGTTTTGTGGCGAAGATCAGCCGTCGGTCGCCCGGCTGGATCTGGACAGCGATTTATTCAATCTGGCGGACGAGGCCCCCACGTTTCTGGGGTTGGGCGATCAGGGGCCGTTGTTTGCATATGACATTTCCGGTTGGATGCCGGAAGAACTGCCAGATACGCTTGGCGCTTTTTTTGACCCAAGCCAGCAGAGACATCAGGACCTTCCCGTAGATCACAGGTTTGGAGAGCTGCGCGGCGTTATGACCCGGTTGTCGGCCCGGGACGCAGAATTGGCGGCAACGGCGAAAGCTATACTCGGCTGGCACGAATCACATGGCTTCTGTGCGCGTTGCGGTGAAAAAACCATTGTCGCAGCAGCAGGCTGGCAACGCGATTGCCCAGCTTGTAATGGACACCATTTTCCGCGAACGGACCCGGTTGTGATCATGCTGATTACACATGGCAACAGCGTGCTTCTTGGCCGCTCGCCGGGCTGGCCGAGAGGCATGTTTTCGTTGCTGGCAGGGTTCATTGAGCCCGGGGAAACGATCGAGGCGGCCGTGCGGCGCGAAGTTCTGGAAGAAACGAATGTCCAGATCGGGCAAGTCGGCTATCTTGCATCGCAACCATGGCCGTTCCCGTCCTCGCTGATGTTGGGGTGCTGGGGCGAGGCCACCAGCACTGATATAACCGTTGACCCAAAGGAAATTGACGAGGCAATGTGGGTTACGAGGGAAGACATGGCCGCATCTTTCGCTGGGGAAAACCCACTGATCAAACCCGCGCGCGAAGGTGCGATAGCACATTTCCTTTTGAAAAACTGGCTTGCGGACCGGCTGGATTAGCCGCTGATGCTAGGCAAAAATCAAATGGGCAAAGCATGAAGTTTTCGACAAGGCAGGACATAGAGGCGCCGATCGGGTTCGTTTTCTCGCGTGCAACTGACTTTGCTTCCTTCGAACGGCAGGCGCTGCGACGAGGTGTTGAAATTGAGCGTGTCGACGAAAATGAAGAAACCTGCGTCGGCCTACAGTGGAGCGCGCGGTTTTCGTTCCGGGGAAAACCCCGGCGGGTGCAGGCCGAGCTGACCGACTATGAAGAGCCGCACAGGTTATTTTTTCAGTCTGTGTCTGGCGGGATAGAAGCGAACATGGAGGTTCAGTTGCTGCCACTTTCGCGCCAGCGAACCCGAGTGCGCCTTGGGTTGACGCTGATGCCACGCACGCTGCCAGCACGCCTGCTGGTGCAAAGCCTGAAATTTGCCAAAAACAATCTGGATGACCGGTTTGCCAAGCGCGTAAAATCCTTCGGACGCGATGTTGAAGAACGCTATCCGGGTAAACGCAACATTAGTGCCTGAAATCTACCGGCGCCGATCCGCTGCATAGACACCAAGGATATCCAGTTCCGTGGTGAAATATTCCAGCTCTTCCAAAGCCAACTTTACATTGGCGTCATCTGGATGGCCTTCGATATCGGCATAAAACTGGGTGGCCGTGAATTGCCCCCCAACCATATAGCTTTCCAGCTTTGTCATGTTCACGCTGTTGGTGGCGAACCCACCCATAGCCTTATAAAGTGCGGCCGGAATGTTGCGAACGTTGAAAACAAAAGACGTAATCATCCCAGCGTTTCCGCGCCGGGTCACATCCAGATCGCGCGCCATGATCAAAAAACGTGTGGTGTTGTTGTCGTGGTCTTCGATATGGCGGGCCAGAACATCAAGGCCATAAATCTCGCCAGCAAGTTCCGAGGCAAGTGCAGCCATTTCGCCAACACCCAGTTCGGCAATATGCTGGGCCGAGCCGGCAGTATCTGCTCCGATGACACTGCGAATTTTGTGTTTGCGCAGAAAATCACGGCACTGACCAAGAAGAACGGTATGGCTGGTGGCCGATTGCACATCTTTTAGTTTTGAACCCGGCACACCCAACAGATTGATGTGAACGCGCACAAATGCCTCGTCAATGATATGCAGCCCACTTTGGGGTAGCAGCGAATGGACATCGGCTACCCGGCCATAGCTGGAATTTTCAACGGCAATCATTGCCAGATCAGCCGTTCCGTTGCGAACTGCTGCGAACGCATCTTCAAACGTGTCACAGGGCATTGCTTCGAAATCGGGCCGTGCCTGTCGGCAAGCCTGATGAGAGTATGCTCCGGGCTCTCCTTGAAACGCTATTTTTCGACTCATTTGCCACGTATCCTATGGTTTCGCCACTTTGGGCGATTGGTCGCGGGTCTTATACCTTGAAACTTGTGCAGGGAAGCGGATAGATAGCGCCGGAATCTGCATCAGACGGAACGCGACAT
>JAHRVD010000413.1 GCA_019090845.1 Marinosulfonomonas sp. | reverse complement strand
TATTGGTCTGGCCTGTGGATTGCAGGGGCGCGCGCAGATTGGCAAGGGCATGTGGGCGGCGCCTGATTTGATGGGCGATATGCTGGAACAAAAGATCGGCCACCCCAAGGCGGGTGCTAACTGTGCATGGGTGCCTTCGCCAACAGCGGCCACTTTGCACGCAACGCATTATCATCTGGTCGATGTTTTTGCCCGCCAAAATGAGATCGCCGCAGGCGGCGCGCGCGGCACGCTGGATGATCTGTTGACGATCCCGCTGGCCAAGGGTGTGAACTGGTCAGATGATGAGATCACCGCAGAGGTTGAAAACAACGCTCAGGGTATTCTGGGGTATGTGGTGCGCTGGATTGATCAGGGGGTTGGCTGTTCCAAGGTGCCCGATATTCATGATGTTGGCCTGATGGAAGATCGCGCAACCTGCCGGATTTCTTCGCAGGCGCTGGCAAACTGGCTGCATCACGGCGTTGTCGGTGAAGAACAGGTGATGGCGGGTCTGAAAAAGATGGCCGCCGTGGTGGATCGTCAGAACGCAGGCGATGGCGCCTATCGCGACATGGCGCCGGGATTTGACGGGGTTGCGTTCAAGGCCGCCTGTGATCTGGTATTCAAGGGGCGGGTCCAGCCTTCGGGTTATACCGAACCTGTGTTGCATGCGCGCCGGCTGGAGTTGAAGGCACAGGGGCAAAACTGACGAACATTCACAGGGTTGCGCCAACTATAGACACACGAATTATTGCGCCGCCCGCCGGAAAATTGATCTTTTTTCGATTGCAACAATGGACTATAGGTTGGCCAAAGCGCGGAGATGGACACCATGACACGACCCGTTGTTGGCATTATTGGCAACAGTCACCTGATTAACAATGAATACAGCATCCACGGCGGCGGCATGCATAATTCAACCGCGATTGCAAAGGTGTCCGATTGCTTGCCGCTGGTTATTCCGACCGATCCGGCACTGGTAAATATTGCCGAACTGATGGCCGCTTGCGACGGCTTTCTATTCACTGGCGGGCGGGCAAATGTTCACCCCGGGCTATATGATGAAACCCCGACCGAGGCCTATGGCACGTTTGATCCCAATCGCGACGCGGTTGCCTTGCCGCTGATCCGCGCCTGCGTTGACGCCGGTCAGCCAATTCTGGCAGTTTGCCGGGGCTTTCAGGAATTGAACGTGGCGATGGGGGGCTCGCTTTATCCGGAAATCCGCGATTTGCCGGGGCGGATGAACCACCGGATGCCACCCGATGGCACGATGGAAGAAAAATTCGCGCTGCGCCACTGCGTGCGTTTCACCAAGGGCGGTGTTTTTGACCGTCTGATGGGATCGGACGCGGTGATGACAAACACCTTGCACGGGCAGGGCATCAAGGATGCGGGCAAACGGATTTTCATCGACGGTTATGCAGATGACGAGACGCCCGAGGCGATTTATGTCGAGGGCGCGCCGGGGTTCACACTGGGGGTCCAGTGGCATCCGGAATGGAATGCTGCCAATGATCCGGTTTCGCGCCCGCTGTTTACGGCATTTGGCGACGCGGCGCGCGACTGGAAATCGGGCAAGGCCCGTCCTGCTTTGAAAAGCGCCTGAAGCTAAGTCACCTTTGCACGCGCGTGAAACTCTGGCCGGTCCCAGCCGCGGGTTTCCAGAATTTCCGACAAGATACGCGCCGCGTCGGTCACTTCGGCCTCGCCGATGTAAAGCGGCGTAAAGCCAAACCGCATCAGGTCTGGCGCGCGGAAATCGCCGATGACACCGCGCGCGATCAGTGCCTGCATGCAGGCATAGCCATGCTTAAACCGGAATGAGACCTGACTACCCCGCTTGGTGCCATCTCGGGGCGAGGCGAGTTGCAATTGTGGGCAAGTGGACTCTACCGCCCTGACAAACAGGTCGCATAGGTGGATTGAGCGGGCCCGAACGTCGGCAATATCGGCGTGGTCCCAGACGTCAAGGGCCGCATCCAGTGCCGCCATTTGCAAGATTGCCGGGGTTCCGACCCGCATCCGGTCGATGCCGGGGGCTGGGCGGTAGTTCAGTTCAAAATCAAACGGCGCGTCATGGCCCAGCCAGCCGGAAAGGGCCGGGGTTGCGGCCTGCGAATGTTCAGGCGCGACATAGATGAATGCCGGGCCGCCGGGCCCCGAGTTTAGGTATTTATAGGTGCAGCCAACGGCGAAATCGGCGCGGCATCCGGCGACATCAACCGGCAGAGCGCCCGCCGAATGGGCCAGATCCCAAACCGTCAGGGCACCCACGCCATGCGCCTGCCGGGTCAGGGCGTCCATGTCGTGCAAGGCGCCGGTGCGGTAATCGACCTGGGTCAGCATCAGCACGGCGACCTCGTTATTCAGGTGGGCGGCAACATCGTCCGGTGCCACGGTTTTTAGCACGTAATCCGGGCCAAGGGTGCGGGCCAATCCCTGCGCCATATAAAGATCGGACGGAAAATTGCCGGTGTCGCTTAGGATAACACGTCGCTCCGGACGCAAAGCCAGCGCGGACGCCAACGCCTGATAGACCTTAATCGACAGGGTGTCGCCCAGCACAACGCTGCCTTTTGGCGCACCGATCAGCTTGCCAACTCGGTCGCCAAGGCGCGCGGGCAGGTCCATCCAGCCAGCCTTGTTCCAGCCGGTGATCAGCATCTCGCCCCATTCATCGCTTAGGGTTTTTTGAACCCGTGCGCTCGCAGCCTTGGGCAGCGGGCCAAGCGAATTTCCGTCAAGATAAATCACGCCCTCGGGCAGGTGAAACATCGCCTTTGTGGTTGCGAAATCCGTCATATCTGGCCGCCGGAGATATCGATCGCCTGACCGTTCACGCTGCCGGATCCGGGGCCGCACATCCAAAGAGCGGCGGCGGCGATTTCAGACGGGGCGATCAGCCGATTGTGGCGGTTGGCGGCGACCATCATATCCATTGCTTCCGCGTCGCTTCGGCCGGTGCGTTCCTTGATGGATGCTACATTTTGGTCGACGATTGGCGTGTCCACATAGCCCGGACAGATCGCATTAAAGGTGATCGGGCCGCCGATATAATCCTCTGACAATCCACGGATCAGCCCCAACAACCCATGCTTGGAGGCCGTATAGGCGCTGGCACCTTTCAACCCTTTCAGCCCGGCAATCGAAGAAATGCCAATCACCCGGCCCCAGTCCAGTTCGCGCATGGAATTAAGGCTTTCGCGGATCGTCAGAAAGGCACCATCCAGATTTATCGACATCATGTTGCGCCAGAATTCCATATCGGTTTTGTGTATCGCACGCCCCTGTGCGATGCCGGCGTTTGCCACGCAGATTGCAATCGGTCCAAGCGCTTCGGTGGCCGCAGCAATGCCTTCCACGACTTGGGCCTCATCGGCGACATCCATAGGGCGAGCGACAAGGCCCGGATGGCCGTCTGCGGCCTGCTTTAGCACATCGCCCCGCCGCCCGGTGATTGTTACCACCGCCCCGTTTTCGGCCAGCGCTTGCGCGATAGCCAAACCGATCCCGGTGCCGCCACCGGTAACCAACGCATGTTTGCCCTTGAACATTTGCGACATCCCCTGATTGAAGCATTGTTTTCGCACCCGGTATTGCTTGCGCCCCGCCGGCTCGATTGGGCCGCACAGTAGCGCAACACCTGACCGCTGCAAGACTATGTGCAAATTGTTGTGTGCATCTCGACATGTCGGCACAAATATCCAATAAAGTTCCAACAGCGAACCATTTCTATCACGGCATATAATTTCTGAGAAAGAGACTGCAATGAACGGGCTTGATATTCCGCCGATCTGGCTGGCTGCTTTCATGGTTTTGGCGTGGCTGGTTGCGCGCTTTGTTCCGGGGCTGGCGTTTAATCTGCCGTGGCAGGGAATTATCGCGCTGGTGCTGCTTGTTGCCGGGCTGATGCTAATGGCGGCGGCGATCTATGAAATGACGCGGGCGAAAACCACCTTTGTTCCAAGGCGCGATCCGGGTGCGCTGGTGACGTCTGGCGTTTTCCGGCTGACGCGCAATCCGATCTATCTGGGGGACGCGTTGGTGCTGACGTCGACTGTGCTGTGGCTGAACAGCGGGGTCGGGCTGGTTCTGGTTCCGGTGTTCGCTTGGGTCATCCGTCGCCGCTTCATCAACGCCGAAGAGGCGACGCTAAAATCGAAATACGCGGCGCAGTTTGACGACTGGGCCAAAAAAACCCGCAGATGGGTATGAGTTAACGCAAACAAGCTATGGTCCGGCCTTGCGAGGTGTTTTCGCCGGGTGATAGGACTTTGGGATCAAAGAACCGGGCAGTGCGGCCCGAAACAGGGGGCAGAGACAGTTGAAAATCGGTGTACCTAAGGAAAGTTTTCCCGGCGAAGCGCGGGTTGCAATGACACCCGACAGCGCGTTGCAGTTGCAAAAACTGGGTTATGATTGCGCGATCCAATCGGGTGCTGGTGTGGCGGCGGGATTTTCGGACGCATTATATAAGGCCGCTGGCGTTGAGATTATCAAATCCGGTGCCGCCCTGTGGAAAAGCGTTGATGTGCTTGCCAAGGTGCGCCCGCCAAATGACACAGAAGCCAAACGCCTGCGCAAAGGGCTGACGCTGATTTCATTCTTCTATCCCGGTCAGAACGAAGACCTGATGGAACTGGCCCGCGACAAGGGCACCAACGTTATCGCGATGGATATGGTGCCCCGTATCAGCCGGGCGCAGAAAATGGATGCGCTTTCGTCGATGGCCAATATCGCCGGCTACCGCTCGGTGATCGAGGCGGGCAACAACTTTGGTCGCTTTTTCACCGGGCAGGTGACTGCGGCGGGCAAGGTTCCCCCGGCCAAGGTTCTGGTTGTTGGCGCAGGTGTCGCCGGGTTGGCGGCAATCGGCACGGCGACCTCGCTTGGTGCGATTACCTATGCTTTTGACGTGCGCCCCGAAGTGGCCGAGCAGATCGAAAGCATGGGCGCTGAATTTGTTTATCTGGAGTTTGACGAAGAGCAGGCCGATGGCGCTGCAACTGGTGGCTATGCGGCCCCGTCCAGCCCGGAGTTTCGCGAAAAACAACTGGCCAAGTTCCGCGAGCTTGCACCAGAAATAGATATCGTCATCACCACCGCACTTATCCCCGGACGCGATGCGCCCAAGCTGTGGCTTGCGGATATGGTCAAGGCGATGAAGCCCGGCTCGGTCGTGGTTGATCTGGCCGCGGAACGTGGCGGCAACTGTGATCTGACCGTTCCGGACGAAAAAATCGTCAGCAAAAACGGTGTGACAATCATCGGCTACACCGATTTTCCAAGCCGGATGGCAGCACAGGCCAGCACGCTTTATTCCAACAATCTGCGCCACATGCTGAGCGACCTGACGCCTGACAAAAACGGCAAGGTCAACCATGACATGGAT
>JAHRVD010000412.1 GCA_019090845.1 Marinosulfonomonas sp. | reverse complement strand
GGGACACAACCAAGGTGGGTGCAGACCCCCATCATCACCAGCCATTCGCCATCTTCGCTAAGGGCGCGGTTGGCGTCATCAGCAGATGCCTCTGCTTGGCCATTGGCGTTGCGGGCATTGCCATCGGGCAAATCGGCAAGCGCAACGGTGCGGGCAGCTTGGATTTCATCTGCCGTCCGGCGGCGGATGAAAACCGGCTTGCCGCGCCATTTGACGGTAAGCTGCGTGCCGGGCTCGACATCGGCCACATCAACACGGATCGAGGCCAGCGCCTGCACATCCGCAGATGGGTTCATTTGGTTGACCAGCGGCCAAACTGCGGCACCTGTTGCAACAGTTCCTGCACCTGCAGTTGCGAAATACAGGAAATCGCGGCGGGTGCCTTCGTGTTCGTCTGCTTGGGACACGAGTGTATTCTCCGTTTAGTCGCCGGTTGGGTCCGGCACAAATCCTTAGTGGCGACAGTTACCTGCAGCCTTCAGTTGCGGCTTTTAACCGGGCATATGGCCCGCGTCCAGCGGACATTCGGGCGCAGCCTGTCTGGAGGGCCTCAGCTGGTCGGCGAAGTTGCGCCGATAACGCAATCTTAACAATAAATGTTTGATCTTGGTGGGGCATGGGTTATCCCGGATCGGGGGCTGATCCGGCATTTTGCAAGGAGCTGCCCCATTGCGAATCTTTCTTATGTCTCTGATTTTCTTAGCAATAGTGCCGTTTTCGGCCTTTGCTCAGGTTGATTTGAGCTTTTACGGCGGCATTCAATCTGCCCAATCCAGCCATGTTTCCGGCAATGACCCAACGGGAATCGGTGCGTTTTCCTTTAATTCCAATTGGGAAAAACACGCCTTCGAAGTGCCCGGTTATTTTGGTTTACGCCTGACATGGTGGCGAAACGACCAAATTGGTTGGGGAATTGAAATGAACCACACAAATATTACAGCAAGTGATTCCACGCTGTTTTCCAATGGGCTGAACAGTTTGGCTCTTGCGGATGGTTTAAACCTTGTGACGGTGAACACGTATCGGCGTTGGCGTCCGCCCGGCCGATCAATCCGGCCTTATATTGGGGCCGGAATTGGGATTGCAGTTCCCAATATCGAGTTTGATTCGGGTGGCGGTCTGACGACGGGAAATCAACTGACCGGGCCAGCCATCCAATGGTTGGCAGGTGCCAGTATACCGGTTAGCGAAAGATGGTCAGTGTTTGGCGAATACCGCGGCAGTCTGGCTGCCAACAGCGCCGATCTGCTTGGCGGTGGTGAACTAAATGCCCGAGTTCTTACGAGCGCGGTGAATGTTGGCGTCAGTCTGGGGTTTTAGGCAACCGGGGCGGTCGCTTGCAGGCTGGCGCGCTCGGAAATTTTTTCAAACCAACTGGCCAGCGCATCATTGCCTTGGCGCCAATCGCGGGCATCGAGCCGGAAGTCCAGATAGCCCAGTGCGCTGGCGATCGCGATCTGACCCATGTCAAAAGGCCCCGACAAGTGGCTGATCCAGATCTTATTCAGGGCAGACAGGGTGCGGTCGATTTTGACCCAATGTGCATCAACGATAGTCTGATACTGCATTTCGGGCGGGCGCACGCGGGCCTCATAAACCATTGCCAGTGCAGATTCGATAATCCCATCACCGGTCGCTTCAAGCGTTAACGCTTCCCAAAGACGATCGCCCTCGGGATAAAGTTTGCCCCCGGCACGGGCGTTCAGAAAACGGCAAATCACGCGGCTGTCGTAAATGGCCGGACCATCGTCGCGTTCCAATACAGGTAATTTGCCCAGTGGGTTCAGCGCCAGTGGAATACTGCCCGCGTCGACCGTAGTGCCGAACACATCGGCAAATACAAATTCATCCATCTGCCCGGTTTCGTGCAGAACCACCATTACTTTGCGGGCAAAAGGCGATAGGTCACTTTTGTAGAGCTTCATGTTAGATTTTCCTTAGTCGGATGCGGCCAAGCGCCGTTATGTCGATTTCCACGCCGGGGCCATCTGCGCCAACACGAATAGTGCGATGGTAGCGTGCTGTAGTGTTGAACTGTTCATTTTCCCGACGAACTGTCAGCCCCTCGTTCACGTCGTCCATTGCCGCATCCGCTCGCTGGTCAAAATGTCCGCGTTCGATTTTTCGGGCAACGGTATAGGCCGCAATTGCAACCACGCCATAACGCAATGCAATTGCGGCGACAGGGGTAAGTGGCAGGGGCATAAATTCCTCCGGAGTATCTAGAATATATGTAGGAACTCGCGCAGCCAGTGTCCATTCAGGACTTGGGTGGAGACAACATAAGTTCCGAAAGGGCGGCGATTTCCTGCCCAACACCGTGGGTGCCAACTTGCTCGCCAGCAGCATTGCGAACGTCATCCGGTTTATTTTGGCCCAGCTTCCAGGTGCTTTCCACGTCTTGGATCGTCAGGCGGAAAGGCACGATAAACCGCATCATCGACTCAAGCGTTTCAGGCCGCATTTTCGCGGCGGTCCATACTGGCTTTGGCATCAGCCGGGTTTCGAAACTTTCGGACAATCGGTCGAGCACCCCGGCAAGGGCATCCTGATCCAGCCGTTCAAGCCTGCCGCGAAGATGGACCGCAACGTAGTTCCATGTAGGCACCTGATCGTCGATCCCATACCAGTCCGGGGAAATATAACTGTCAGGTCCGCCAACCGAAATCAGGGCCGGACCGGGTGCTTTGAGTGCACGCACGATTGGGTTGGATCGCACCAAGTGTAAATCGGCCTCGGTCTGATCCTCATTCAGCAAAAACGGTATCTGCGCCAAGAGCGGCATCGGATCGCCATTGATGCATAGCGTGCCAAAGCCACGGGTAGCCGCAAAGTCCAGGCTGCGTTGCTTTGCGGTCTTGCGAAATATCTGATTGGGATGAATCTCGGTTTCCGCCATTCAAATTGATTGTAGCCAAACACTAGCTGCAGAAACCGAGGTTGCCCAGCCCTACCACATAGCAATTAGGCCCGTCGCAGTTGTGCCCGTCGCGCGCACTTTTAGCGTGCGGATTGCTAGGATACTGCCGCCCTGAACGTTTTGAAATCCAACGATTTGACCGCTTTTCATTTCAACCGAGATGTCACCCGTTTGACCGACATAAAGCGCACGCGTGACCATATCCAGCGGGTTCAGGTCATCGGGAATTATCTCAATTGCGTTGGTCGCAGGCGAGGTAAGTGTTGCAGGGAAATCTTTGAATTGATCCATTTGTTTTCCAAACTAATCGGGACCGGCACGACAATGCCAATGGCAGTGCTGCCAGTCAGTGAAGCTCAATTGTTCGCGAATTATGTGCCCGACCGCCCTAAACCGCGATCATGGCACGTGTCGGTGGTCTAAAAACCCACGACTAAGAATTGTTTAATGCGCCGTTCAGAAAAAATTGTTTGGACCAGCATTCTGCCCCATCGGGGTAAATCAATAATACTCGTTGCCATAGCCGGTATCTTCCTGAGAATACCGGCATTTATTCAGGATAACACCAAGCGGGTTTGTCAGTTCCGCCATCTCTTTTTCGCAGACATCAACCTGTGAAACAGTCGTGCTATCAGCGGCACTGACCAAAAGACCGGCATCGACCGTCGGAAGAAATGCGACGTTGTCGTCACTAACCATCATTGGCGGCAAATCAAAAATGACGATATCCGGTTTGAAAGCAGTCCGAACCTGCGTCAGTACGGTCTGGCAATGATTAGATTGCAAAAGTTCGGACGGGTTGCGCGCAGGCTTGTTGTTCAATCCGAACGCAAGGTTATCACCAAAACGAACCAGCTGGTCCTCGGCCCGGATTTTACCTTCCAGAACTTCGTGAAAACTTTGGTTTGGACGATAAGAAAGAATCCTATGAAGACTGGGACGGCGTAAATCCAGATCGATAACCAATACACGGGTATCGGGTTGTCGAGACAGGCTAATGGCGAGGTTCGCACAAACAGTCGTCTTGCCGCAGGCGACATTGGGGGAAGTTACTGCGAGTGTTTGCCAGTCGTTCTCACGCATCAGGCGCATGACGCGCGAACGTAGCAGGTCGTAAGGGCTGGACAGCTTGTTATTGGTCAGCGTGGTAATCCGGTGGCTGCGCGCCGCACGGCTGGAAATCTTGAATTCCTTCAACTGGTGCCACAGCTCGGCGGGTCCGCTGGCAGGCACCGGACGAACGACCTCGGGTTTTGGTTCTGTTCGAATGCTCTCGCGGCTTTGGCGGGCTTTCTCCAGAGCGGCTTCTAATCGTTCCATGGGAAATACCTTTGTGCAGGCGAATTAATTGGCCGGTTTATGCTGCTCACAGCAATGTTCCGATTTTTGTGGCGAAACGGTCGTAAATCAGATCAAGCGGCAAATAGTAGGTGTGAAGTGCAAACAGGGCGGCCGGAATTCCGACGACAAGAACCGCAAAGGCTGTAACAAACACAGCGCGACGAACAACCAGCTCCATCGGGGTTCGGATGTATGGCACCGTAACAATCGGCGTGATGCCAAGGCCACGGGTGATGTCGGCAGCACGCCGTATGGACGAATTCAGAATTTCAAGAAAGGCGATAAATGCCAGCCCCAGAAATACCCCAAACGCCGAACCGCCAAGCGAAATCAACAAGCGGTTAGGGCGATCAGGTTTGCTGGGCACGGTGGCCGGGTCAATGATCGCAATCCGGCGACCTTTGGCAAGCAATTCGATCCGTTCACCCTGTGCCGACTTGGCAAGTCCGTTGACGGCGGCATTATACTGCTGTTGCGTATTCTGGTAATCCCGGTTCAGAGCATCAAGCTGAATCTGGACTTTTGGCGTGCGTTCAATGCTGTCTTCCACACCGGCAAGCTGTTCTCTGAGCTGGACAAGCTGGTCGTCAAACACGGCAATTCGCGAATCAATATCTGCAATCTGGACATCCAGAATAGATAATGGCTGATTTGAAGCATTTACAGCAACTCCGGCTTGGCCGCTTACCACAATTTGCTGTTGGGCCACCTGCGCTTCGAGCATTTTAACTTTTGGATGTTCTGCGGAATAAAGTGCCATCGCATTTGTCAGCTGATCTTCAAGCTGAGCAAGTTGCTTTTGCTCTGGTGTCAAATTCGTAGCAGCGGCGGCACCGATGACTCCAGTGGTCTCAAATATCTCAATCAGGCGGCGTTTCTGCTCGCTCAGGGTATCTATGTCCCGCTCCAGCGTCGCCTGACGGGTAAGCAATGTAGTCTGTTGGTTTAGTCGAAATGACAGTGTCGAAGGAAGAGCATCTGAATTCAGATTATTAAATTCGATGATCGAGGCACTTTGCTTTTCCAGTTCATTGCCAAGACGTTCCACCTCTATTTCAAAGAACTCAAGTGTTTTTCCGGCCCGGTCGGTCCGGATTTCGGCATTGTCCTGTAGGATAATGGTTACATACTGGTTCACAACGCCCGCAGCCGTAACACCATTGGCAGCCTCAAAAGCGATGGCCATCAAAGTGGCCTGTCCTTTGCCAGCAGAGCGGCGGATTTTCGTTTGTTGCCGCATTCCTGCGACAATGTCATCTGCGGACATCTCATTGATGTCCTCAAAAACATTCTCGCTGCGGGCAATGTCGAGCAAGTTTACCCGTGTCATCAACCGCTGTTCGATAACCTGTAGTTCCTCAATCGGACTGACCTGAATTGTCGGCGCGGCAAGCTGTGTCGGGATCTGTGACGATTCAACAAGCAGTTGTGTGTTGGAAACGTAAACCGCGGGAAGCAGGCGCGAGATGGTGATTGACGCGGCTGCCACAAGACCAAAAATCAGAATGAACCAGTGAATCCGGCTAAGAAATATTGCAAAATAGAAAGCGATGGAACTTTTCATTCTGCAGCCTCATCAGAAGACAATTCGGCACCGAAAAAGACGCCGTCGTCAATTACTGCCTGCACAACTTTACTGTCGATGACTTTGGATTCAGCGCTCCAGGCGTAAAGCAACGACATGTCGCAAATCTGATTGATCAGCCGTGGAATCCCTTGGGAAACTTCGTAAATCAGCATGCAGGCTTTTTCATCAAACTCTTCGCCCGACCCGCCTGCAACCCGCAAACGGTGAACGATAAAGTCGTGGGTGGATTTTTCAGACAAAGGACGTAAATGAAAACTTGCGGCAATTCTCTGTGCGAGTTGGCGCAACTCTGGGCGTTTCACGACTTTACGCAACTCTTCTTGACCGACCAGAACAAGCTGTATCAGTTCGTCTTTGTTTGAATTGATGTTGGTAAGCATCCGAAGCTCTTCAAGACTGTCCATCGACAAGTTCTGCGCCTCATCAAAAATCAGGATAACACGCCGACCTTCGGCATAAGTCCGGATCAGAAAATCCTGCAACACCTGAAACTGTGAAACATAGCCGTCATCTGGGTCAAACTTAACGCCAAGAGCATGCAGCACCCACTGGATCAAATCGCCACGACCGCCCTGTGCATTTGAAATCAGCCCGACAACTGAATCCGATTCAATCTGTTTAAGAAGCTGGCGCAGCAAAGTCGTCTTACCACAGCCAACGGCGCCGGTGACCATGGTGATTGGCGCCCGTGAAAATATGCCAAACTCAAGAACTGAATAGGCCCGCTTATGTTGCTCGGACCAGAAAAGAAATGTTGGATCAGGGACCAAAGTAAACGGCCGTTCTGAAAAGCCAAAGCTTTCCAGATAGAATCCGGGCGTCTGACCGCCCGTCTCTTCGTTTACATCCTGCCTGCCCATGCTTTGGCCTTGTATCATTATTCGATCAATCGCTACCCGGCAGATCATATCTATAAGCGACGTGATCCGATTACACTATAATTTAGGCACAACTTTCTACGAATTAACATTCGTTCCATCTTAAAATGGCGCACCTGTGACTTTGACCTAAGCAAGTATTCGGAAAATTGCACCTGATTCGGATTTTAACGAGTTGATTGAATACATTGCAGATACAGTAAGTCGGTGTGCCACTTATATTTGCCACAATCCAAACAAGCCGACCGTCTCAGAATATTCAAATACCACGCTTTACTTGGCTTAATTCTCAAAAATTGCCCTTAATGAGCTACCACAGCACTTTTTTCCCTGTTCCCGATTGGTCCAACGACCTTTACCTGTTATTCACTAACTTAGCGAAAACGCCCCTATCTGTCTGTCATATCGAATTTTTCAAACATTCGATCGATGGAACGTTGTGAAGAAAGCTATGTAAGGAGTTCTCCGGTTTTTTTCGGAGCTTGTGTGTATGACAGTTCAATTTGACCAACTTGATAGTAACCTGAAGTCGGCCAGTTCGCCGGTCGGACTGGTTTCTGTGCCTGCCCAAGGCGGGATTTATCGCAATTTTTTAAAGCGAACATTCGACGTGGTCGCGATCTTGCTGGCCGCCCCTATCGTTTTGTTTGTGGTTTTAGTGCTGGCGCTTGTCGTTGCCCGGGACGGTTATGCGCCCTTTTATTGGAGTTGCCGGGTCGGAAAATACGGCAAGAACTTCAGAATGCTGAAATTGCGCACAATGGTTCCGAATGCCGAAAGTCTGCTGGAAGAACATCTGGCAACCAATGCAGAGGCGCGCGCCGAATGGGATTCCAGCCAGAAACTAAAGAATGATCCGCGCATCACCCGGTTAGGTAGTTTCCTGCGAAAATCTTCGCTGGATGAGCTGCCGCAGCTTTGGAATGTGATGACCGGTGATATGTCGCTGGTCGGTCCACGGCCAATGTTGCCCCAGCAGCGCGAACTTTATCCCTGCGTTGCCTATTTTGCATTGCGCCCCGGCCTGACCGGACCCTGGCAGGTTTCCGACCGCAATGAGAGCGAATTCACCAAACGGGCAAAATATGACCGGGAATACAAAAACAACCTGACGTTCTTGGGCGATATCAACATATTGGCAAGAACTGTCAGCGTTGTGTTACGCGGCACTGGCTATTAGGTTTTCAACCTGGGGAATTTGTGCCTGACGTCGGGCATAGCCTGTTTTAGAAAGTTTTTCATGAAAACGGTCAGTAATGCTGGATTGGTGTATCGCCGGGTTTTGTTGATTTTGGCGATTTGCGTCAGCGCGGCACTGCTGGCGGGTTGCGATTCCGCCGAGGAACGCGCGGAACGACATTTCCAATCTGCTCTCGCTTTGCTTGAAAAAGGCGACATTGATCGCGCAACTGTCGAATTTCGTAATGTCTTTGATCTGAACGGTCGCCATCACGATGCCCGGGCGACATTTGCAAAGGTTCAGCGCGACCGGGGCAACATACAAGGTTCGGTGGGGCAATACCTTCGGCTGGTCGAGCAATACCCTGACGACATAGAAGGCAATCGCGCCTTGGCCGAAATTTTTGCCGAATTGGGCAGATGGGACAATATGGAGCGCCATCTGAATGTGGTGCTTGGTTTATTACCGGACGACCCAATAGCTTTGGCGCTGCAGGTAATCTTCAATTACCAGAATGCGATCGGGGACCGGGAATTCCTGGCTACCGAGTCTGCCGTCGCCCAGGCAGTCGGGATGAAATCTTCGATGCCGGATTATATTCTGTTGCGTCAGGTCATCATCGACGACCTTGTGCGACACAACAAGTTTTCCGCCGCCCTGCGTGAGCTTGATGAAGCCATCGAAATAGCACCCGAAAACCGAAATCTTTATTCGGTCAAACTGTCGGTTCTTGGGGCGCTTGGCGACGCATTCGAGATCGAGGCGCTATTGAAGGAAATGATCGAAAGGTTCCCGACTGATCGTTCTTCCCGCGTTACACTTGTGCGTTGGTATGTCTCGCAACACCAATTGGACGAAGCCGAACAATTCTTGCGTCAGGCAATTGATCCAGCATCAAATGATCCGACCAACGCCTTGACACTAATTAAGTTTATTACTGATCTGCGTGGCCCGGCGACAGCATTGGACGAGTTGACAAAACTGATTGCGTCCGGCGCATCGGCGCCAGTGTTTCGATCGCTGCAGGCCGGTTTGATTTTTGAACTTGGCAACCCCCAGAAAGCAATTGCTCAAATGTATGCGCTGGTGGAAGAGCTGGAAAAGAACGACGAGGCGCGCGCGATCAGAGTCACCTTGGCACAGATGCTGGTGTCCACCGGATCAACCGAAAAAGCACGCGCCCTGATTGATGAAATAATTCAAGAAAATTCCAGCCATGTCGCCGCGTTGAAAATGGAAGCCGAATGGCTGATTCAGGATGACCGCGTCGGCGAGGCAATTGCGCATTTGCGAACAGCTTTGGACCGAAGCCCCAAAGACGCAGACATCATCACCATGATGGCGCGCGCGCATGAGCGTGACGGCAATCAGGAACTTGTCGGTGAAATGTTGTCGCTGGCGGTTGTTGCCTCAAACCGCGCACCAGAAGAAACCATCAATTACGCCCGTTATTTGGGCCGATTGGGAAAATTCAGCCCCGCAGAAAGCATTCTTATTGATGCGCTTCGCCTGGCTCCGTCAAATATAGGTCTGCTGTCTGAACTTGGAAACATCTATTTGGGATTACAGGAATGGTCGCGCGCCGAGCAGGTTGTAAATACCCTACAGCGCCTGGATACGCCCGGGTCCAATGCTGCCGCTGGTGACTTGCACGTCAGGTTTCTGGCAGTGCGCAAAGACATTGATTCCGCCGTCGCTTTTTTGGAGGGTCTGGTTTCCGAAGGCGCGGCCGGGTTTAATGCCAATGTTGCGATTGTCAGGGCCTACCTGACCAACGATCAGGCCGAAAAAGCCAGAACTTACGTTGATGGTCTTTTGGCAGAGATGCCAGCGGACACAGGCGTTCTGTTCATGGACGCCGCAGTAAACGCAGCGATTGGTCGTGTAAAAGAGGCAGAGACTGCCTATCGCACCTTGTTGCAACAAAATGACCGTCAACTTCAGGTTTGGATTGCCCTGTTTCGGGTCGTCATCGCGCAGGGGCGACTTGATGAGGGTAAGGAAATTCTGGCACAATCGCAGGCAGTCTTTCCTGACGATCCGACACTGGAATGGATCAAAGCCGGCGTGCTGGAAAACGATGGCGATATTGCCGGTGCGATCGCAGTCTACGAGGCGCTATATGCAAAAGACAGTGATAATCTGATTGTCGCCAACAATCTTGCCAGCTTGCTGTCAAGCTCAAGTGACGACCCAAACATTATAAGCCGGGCCTACGCTATCTCGCGCCGGCTGCGGGTTTCAACCGTGCCTCATTATCAGGACACATATGGCTGGGTCGCCTTCCTGCGGGGCGAATATAGCGAGGCGATCAAGTCGCTCTCACCTGCGGCGGCAGCAATGAAGAATGACCCAACAGTGCAATATCATCTTGCCAAAGCCTATGCCGCGAATGGCCGCTTTAGCGAGGCGTTGGATCAGTATCGTAAGGTGGTCGACATCACCGGACCTGCCGACTCGCGGGAATTTGTGATATTTTCGCGGGCAGAGGTGCGGCGGCTGGATATGGAATTGGAAAATGCCGTCAGCGAGTGACACAGGTTGCGGATTACCCAAAATTGGGTTCGGTGCTCTTTGCGGCGACACCGATGACGCGCATTCACAAACCAGTGGGATGGTTGTTGCGCCGATACACCGGCGGGCATTTCATATACACTACAGACGTCTAAAGACCCTGAATGCTGATTATTGGAGCCACCGATGACCCAGCGAGTCGCAAAAGGAAACCTGGCCGGATCATCCCGGTTTGCGCTTAACCCTTTTGGGTTTGTCTGGTTTGTCCTGCTGTTCCTGTCCTCGCTTCCGATATTCTGGTTCGGGCTGGCATCACTGGGCAAGGCATGGTCCACGGCTGAGTACAGCCACGGCCCGCTGATCCCATTAATCTCACTTTACCTTTTTCTGCGCGAGTTGCGGCGCGCGCCAACACCGGCGCAATTGGTTACCGACCGCTGGCATGGCATCGCGCTGATCGCTTTTGCGATGCTGATCGCAGCGCTCGGCAATATGATGCAGGTCGCCGATATCGTGACCTACGCTCTTATTTTGTGGGTCGGTGGTGTTGTTTTGACAGTGTTTGGGTGGCAGCGGGGCAAGACCCATTGGGCACCAGTTCTGCATTTGGTTTTTATGCTGCCATTGCCGCAAATTCTATACTGGAAACTGACAATTCTGCTGCAATGGATTTCATCCGAAGTCGGCGTCTGGTTCGTAGCTTTGGCCGGCGTTCCGGTGTTTCTGGAGGGAAACGTAATTGATCTGGGCGTCTACAAGTTACAAGTCGCCGAGGCCTGTTCCGGTCTGCGCTATCTGTTCCCGATCCTGTCGTTCTCCTATCTCATATCCATTTTATACCGGGGCCCGTTCTGGCATAAGGCGGTATTGCTACTGTCAGCCGCGCCAATAACCATCCTGATGAATTCCGTTCGGATTGGCGTTATCGGCGTGTTGGTGGACAAATACGGGATCGAGCAGGCAGAGGGATTTTTGCATTTCTTTGAAGGCTGGGTGATTTTCCTGATTTGCGTTTTCATCCTGTTTGTGATGGCCGTTTCCCTGCAGCGCATGACGCCGGACCCCAAATCGCTGGCCGAGACGATTGATTTGGATTTTGAAGGATTCGGATCAATTTTTTCTCGTATCTTTGGCGTCAGGCCAAGCAGTGCGATGGTTACTGCGACGTTGCTGACGGCGGTAGTGTCGTTGGCCTGGCTTTATGTGCCCCGACCCGAGCGGATAATTGTGGATCGTGAACCCTTTGTGCTGTTTCCACGAACGATCGAAGGTTGGAATGGTCTAACATCGCAACTCGATCCTGCGGTCGAGGCTGTTTTGGGTGCGGATGACTATGTTGATGCAACTTACCAAAGCGGTGCAGAAGACACCTATGTTAATCTGTTTGTCGCATATTACCGGGACCAGACCGCGGGGTCCGGCATTCATTCACCAGAAATTTGTCTGCCCGTTGGTGGTTGGGAAATCTTTAGCCTTGAACCCTACAAAATTGATCTGCCCACAACGCCTTATGGCCAGTTTGAGGTGAATCGGGCGGTGATTCAAAAGGGCGTTTCGATGCAATTGGTCTATTACTGGTTTGAGCAACGCGGTCAGCGCATTTCAAATGACATTGTCGCAAAAATTAGCGTTCTGCGGGATAGTATCGTAACCGGCAGGGCAGATGGCGCTTTGGTGCGATACGTCACACCGATCAGCCCGGCGGAAACGTCCGAGGATGCCGATGCCCGTTTGCAGCGTTTCATGTCTGATAGTTTGCAACGGCTACCACGATTTGTGCCACTTTGACCGGTCGATTTATGGCGCTTTGGAGCATTATTGCAATTTGCACTGTAATTGAACTGGTGCTGAGCGGCGCGGACTTTGGCATCCTCGGCTCGCAAACTACGCGGTTCCAAGTGTTCATGGTTGCCGCATTCTGGGACGGTTACCTGACCCAATGGCCGGCGCGATACCCTATGCATGCGCTGGCGATGTTTGTGACGCACGCCTTTTTGCATGCGAATTTTCTGCATCTCGTGGTCAATATGGCTACATTGGCAGGCCTTGGGAAAGTTGTCATTTCGATGATCGGGCAACGCAGATTTTTGGCTCTCTACCTATTGTCAGCGATCGGGGGTGGCGCAGGATTTGCTTTAATTTCCGACATTGATGGACCGATGGTGGGGGCTTCCGGTGCGCTGTTTGGATTGTTGGGCTTGCTGATCG
>JAHRVD010000411.1 GCA_019090845.1 Marinosulfonomonas sp. | reverse complement strand
CCATCGCCCAGGTCGGCTCTTTCAGCTTGGTCCAGCGCTCGAACGCTTCCAGCCGCCACTGTGTCATCCAGTCAGGTTCGTCGTTTTTGCCCGAGATCAGGCGCACGATATCGGGGTTTACGCCCTTGGGGGCATACTCCATCTCGATCTCGGTTTCCCAGCCGTATTTATACGCCCCACCGATTGTGGTGACCGCATCGACTGTTTCCTTGTCGACGCCTTCCTTGACCTGAACCTTGTCCAAATCTGCCATCTATCTTGCCTTTATATTACGCGGCGCGCGCGTTGAATTTTCGGTAGGCCGCAATCCACGCGTCGGCAAATTGCATCACGTCTTCTCGTTTGGTAGTCGGGCCGATCGACACCCGGATCGCACTGGCACTGGCCAGATCATCAAAACCCATGGCCTGCAACACCCGGCTGGGCCGCACTTTGCCCGACGAACAGGCCGAGCCCGCCGACACCGCGTATCCGGCCAGATCCATGACCATGACCTGCGTCTCACCCTTCCAGCCCGGTGTCACCATATAGCTGGTGTTGGGCAGGCGCGGCATGTGTGATCCGGCGAATATTGTGTCGGGTGCTTGGGCCGCGATGTAGCTTTCCATCTCGTCGCGCAAACTGGCGACCGGTTCCCACGCGCCGTCGGCCAGATCGCGCACCGCCGCTTGGGCCGCGACACCAAAGCCGGCAATGCCGATCAGGTTTTCGGTGCCCGCACGGCGCCCCATCTCTTGGCCGCCACCAATCGACAATGGGCTAATGTCCAACCCTTCGCGCAGGATCAGCGCACCAACGCCCTTCGGTCCGCCCAGCTTGTGTGCTGACAGAACCGCAAAATCCGCCCCGCTCCAGGCAAATGAAAACGCCATCCGCCCGATCGCCTGCGTCACATCCAGCAACAGCCAGTCTGCACCAACCGTCGACCCGTAGGGCCAGCGGCCATCGACTTTCTCGGGCAGCGGCGAAATCACCCCGGTTTCATTGTTGGCCAGTCCCATGGCAAGCGTATTTCCCGCCCCATCCGAACGCACCGATCCGACATTTAAATGCGTCCAAAGCGCATCATGGGCCGTGTCATCCACAAAAACCCCGGCACCACCGGGCAAG
Source organism: Marinosulfonomonas sp. (assembly GCA_019090845.1). Classification (GTDB taxonomy): domain Bacteria; phylum Pseudomonadota; class Alphaproteobacteria; order Rhodobacterales; family Rhodobacteraceae; genus NORP110. The sequence continues at coordinate 3,884 of JAHRVD010000411.1, read as the reverse complement.
CCCGCCAAAACCGAGGCCGCTTCCGTCGCGCCACTGGTAAACACGACCTCTACCGGTTTGCAGCCAACCGCAGCCGCGACCTGCGCACGCGCGCGCTCGATCAAGGCACGGGCCGCTCGCCCCTCGCCATGCACCGAGGAAGGGTTGCCCAACATATCCATGGCCCCAAGCATCGCTTCACGCGCCTCAGCGCGCAGCGGCGCGGTTGCATTCCAGTCCAGATAAATCCGCTCAGCCAAGGAACTGCCCCTTGCCGCTTGAACGCAACGCAAAAACCGCACGAAGTGCCAGAAGACGCGGCGCCAAAGGCGCCTCAGTCGGGTTAAGCCAACTCATGGGTCATCCACCACTTCCAGCAGGTTTGGAACCGCCGGGCACGGGGTTAGTTCGTTGCCGACCACATCTGACAGGCGGGTCTGGTGCAAAAACACATAAACATGGGCGCTCAGCCCCTCCCACAACCGGTTGGTCACCGACTGCGCCTTACTTCCGGACAATCCGCCCGAAGCGCCCGCACCGGTGTGCATTGCAGACACGGTTTCCTCGACCGCTTCCAATATTTCGGACACCCGAATTTCGGACGCAGCCCGTGCCAGACGGTATCCCCCGCCCGGTCCGCGCACCGATTCAACAAGACCACCGCGGCGCAAACGCACGAAAAGCTGCTCCAGATAGGGCAATGATATGTCCTGACGCCGCGAAATTTCCGCCAGTGCAGACAGCTGGTCGGTCGGCTGAGTCGCCAAATCCGACAAGGCAACCATCGCGTATCGCCCCTTTGTGCTGAGTTTCATCGCTTAAACCTGTAATTTCATTGACGAAGGCGAGCCATGACATTACCTGACTACCAACCCAAACCCGCCAACCGACGGGAATTTTGAACAGTTCTAAGGTGTCTGAGCAAATTCGTCAAGAATTCGGGCCGACATCTTTTCGCAACCAAAGGAACCGAATGCCCGAAGTCATTTTTCCAGGCCCCGAGGGCCGTCTTGAAGGCCGTTATCACCCGCAAAAAGCCAGCGACGCGCCGATTGCGATCATCCTGCATCCCCATCCGCAGTTTGGCGGCACGATGAACAATCGCGTCGTCTACAACCTGCATTATGCGTTCCACAATATGGGTTTCACGGTGTTGCGGTTCAACTTTCGCGGTGTTGGTCGCAGTCAGGGCGAATACGATCAGGGGATCGGCGAATTGTCCGATGCGGCATCCGCGCTTGATTACCTGCAGTCAATGAACCAGAATTCCAAACATTGCTGGGTTGCCGGCTTTTCGTTTGGTGCCTGGATTGGTATGCAACTGCTGATGCGCCGCCCCGAAATCACCGGCTTCATTTCGGTTTCTCCGCCAGCCAACATGTATGATTTCTCGTTCCTTGCGCCCTGCCCGTCCTCGGGCCTGATTATCAACGGCACTGCCGACCGCGTCGCACCGCCCCGCGATACCCATGTGCTGGTAGATAAACTGCATGAGCAAAAAGGCATCACCATCACCCATCAGGAAATCGAAGGTGCCGGGCATTTCTTTGAAGATCCAAACATGGAAGTGATGATTGGTAATGTCGATGAATATGTTCGTCGTCGCCTGACCGAAACCACCCGTTAAGACCTTTACGAAAGCCCGCACCTTATGTCGCTGACCGAAGATATCGCCGATGAACTGGCAATAGAGGCTATTGCTGTGTCCCTGAAGACCGACGACGACAGGTTGGTTGATGCCGTTGCCAATGTCATCGGGGCCTCGTCTCAAACTATGGAAGAGGCATTTCTAACAGCCGTTCGGGTGCGCCGTGCTGAAACACGCGCGCGCGACATGTTGGCCGAAATTTCCGCCGGAAAGTCCCGCGACAAATCCAAGGACGGCTAATTAACTGACACCTGTCACAATACCGGCACATGCGGCATACAATTGCATACCGGCTTTCCTATTTCGATCCGGTCAGCTATGACCCGGCCAAATTGATTCACCAAGCAAAGGGACCCTTCCCATGACCAAGATTAAAGTAGCAAACCCGGTTGTCGAACTGGACGGCGATGAAATGACCCGCATTATCTGGGATTTCATCAAAAAGAAACTAATCCTGCCCTATCTCGACATCGACCTGCTTTATTATGATCTTGGGATCGAGGAACGCGACCGCACCGACGACCAGATCACCATCGACGCTGCCGAAAAAATCAAAGAGGTCGGCGTCGGCGTCAAATGTGCCACCATCACGCCCGACGAAGCACGGGTCGAGGAATTCGGCCTGAAAAAGATGTGGCGCAGCCCGAACGGCACTATCCGCAACATCCTTGGCGGCGTCATCTTTCGCGAACCGATCATCTGTTCCAACGTGCCCCGCCTTGTGCCCGGCTGGACCCAGCCGATTGTTGTTGGTCGCCACGCCTTTGGTGACCAGTATCGCGCCACCGATTTCCGTTTTCCCGGCAAGGGCAAGCTGACGATCAAATTTGTCGGTGACGACGGCGAGGTGATCGAGCGCGAAGTGTTTGACGCACCCGGTTCTGGCGTCACCATGGCGATGTATAACCTTGACGATTCAATCCGCGATTTTGCCCGCGCTTCGTTGAATTATGGGCTTAACCGTGGCTGGCCAGTTTACCTGTCCACAAAGAACACCATTCTTAAGGCCTATGACGGGCGCTTTAAGGACTTGTTTCAGGAAATCTTTGACGCCGAATTTGCTGATAAATTCGCCGCCAAAAACATCACCTACGAACACCGCCTGATTGACGATATGGTTGCAGCCAGCATGAAATGGTCCGGCGGTTACGTTTGGGCCTGTAAGAACTACGACGGCGACGTGCAGTCAGACACAGTTGCGCAGGGTTTTGGCTCGCTTGGCCTGATGACCAGCCAGTTGATGACGCCGGACGGAAAAATCGTCGAGGCCGAGGCCGCCCACGGCACCGTGACCCGCCACTATCGCCAGCATCAAAAGGGCGAGGCAACGTCGACCAACTCGATCGCTTCAATCTTTGCATGGACCGGCGGGCTAAAGCACCGCGCCAAGCTGGACGGCAACGCCGAACTTACACAATTTGCCGACACCTTGGAAAAGATCGTTGTGGACACCGTTGAAAGCGGCGACATGACCAAGGATCTGGCCCTGTTGGTTGGCCCCGATCAGGCGTGGCTGACAACCGAAGGGTTCCTTGAAAAAGTTGCTGAAAACCTAAACGCAGCACTTGCATAGCGCCAGACACCGGGCCACGCAGGGGACGCACGTTCGTTCGCAGCACGGCTTTACATCTGATTTTGAATTAGGCGGGTCACATTGGCCCGCCTTTTCCATTATCCCGGACCGGTCGCCCTAATGTCCGCGATTGTGGGTGCGCGCATACATCTGAGCAATTTTCCGGCTGGCGGTTTTTTCAAACAAACAGGGCACCACCGCGTGGACAGCCGCCGCCAATCCGGCCGCAAATAATGACAGCGAAAACCACGCCGCAAACCGTGCGTGTTGCAGATAGTTTTCATCCACACTGCGGGGATGTTCCAGAAATACCTTGTCCAACATGTTCGCGCTCCGTTGTTGCCTAAAAGGCGAATAACCGATGAACCGCCGAAATTATTCCCAATAATCGCACAACATCCCTATCTTGCGGGATTTTTTCCCGTCATACTGGCAATTATGATGACTATTGATGAAACTGATCGACGAATCCTTGGCCAACTTCAAAAAACCGCCGATATCGGGCTGGAAGCTTTGGGTGAAAAAGTCGGCCTGTCGCGCAATGCCTGCTGGCGGCGCATCCGGGCGCTGGACGAAGCCGGGGTGATAAAATCGCGCGTCGCAATTTTGGACGCCGACCAGCTTGATCTGGGGCTGACGGTGTTTATCGCCGTAAAGACCGATCACCATGATCCGGACTGGCTG
>JAHRVD010000410.1 GCA_019090845.1 Marinosulfonomonas sp. | reverse complement strand
CTTCGTCGGCAGCGTCAGATGTGTATAAGAGACAGGTTCAGCAGCCGACCACCCGATTTCAGGCGGGCGCTCATGCGCCGTAACTCCAGTCAGGAAGCCGTTTTTTAATCGCTTTTACAATAGCTTGTGGCGGCTTCATCACCTGCGCCTTATAGGTTCCAAAAACCTCCATCGTCACAGTGTCACGCGCCGCATGAAACCATTTTCCGCAGCCGTATTGATGCCGCCAGCGTTCAAAATGCACGCCCTTTGGGTTGTCGCGGCCAAACAGATACCCTTCAAAATCACCATCCGTTGCATCCGGACCTGCACGTTGCAGATGTGCCTGCCCGCCCGGTGCCAGCTCGGTCTCATCGCAGGTGACGCCGCAATAGGGACAGGTGAAAACCATCATGACAGGATCCAGCCCAGAAAGGCGTCGCCAAAACCCCATTGCAGCGTCGCCGCGGTCAGCAACAGAATGTTGCGCGAGGTTATCCTCTCTGCATGACCGCGCAGTGTGCTAAAGCGGGCTTCTTCGGACAGATAATCGGTCAGAAACCCCTCTTTGGGCAGATCGGTGGCAGACACGCCCTCTTTCAGCACCTCAAGCTCCAGCCCGTATTCATGCAGGATGCGTTCGACGGTTTGCTGGCGGCGCAGTTCGATCTGCATCAGGCGGTCTGAAAAGAACAGGATAGCAGCGGCCACGCCGAGCGAACCAAAGCGCTGGAAAAGATGCGGGTTTTGCATCGCCAGACTGGTAATCGTGCCGATCAGATAGGCCGAAAGCCCAAGCGTGGCCACAAGCCGCGACAGAGGAACAGGCAGCAGTTTCAAAAGCCGGGTCAACATAGCGCGCCCCGCAGGTTTGGCCCGCGCGATTGCGCCCCTTGGCTATTTGCTAGCGGTCGTCGGTTGCAATGGCCCATCTGTGCTGCGCGGCTTTGCATCGCGCAAAGAAGAGCGGGGATGCTCGGACCGATCAGAGTCCGTGCTGATAAAAAGCAAAACAACCATCGCAACCAGTAATATGATCGCCGCGAGGATGACCCAATCAGATGAAATATCCATAACCACTCGTCCACTTTACCCAATTGCACCCCTAACCCGAGTCGTGGGGAAACCCCAAAAACCGTTTCCAATTCGCACATAATACAGCGACATTCCGCGCAAGATGCGGGGAATGTTGCCGATCTGGCTACTGAATGTGGTAAATTTGCCAAAGTCCCGTTCGCCCGGCCTGCTTCAATTGGCCATCCCTGACCAAGCGCTGCATCCCAACTGAAGCGTCGGTGACTTTGGTGCAAGCCAAGTTCCATCAATGTGCCACCCCCGCTGCAACGCTTTCATCAATAAATCTGCCTTGCGCGAACCGTTCCAAGCCGAACGCCGCGGCCAGCGGGCCCGGCTCACCGGCCGCCACCAGCTCGGCCATCGCCCAACCCGATCCGGGAATAGACTTGAACCCGCCGGTTCCCCAGCCGCAATTCACAAAGCAATTTGCCAGCGGGGTTTTTGACAGGATCGGCGAGCGGTCCCCGGTCATATCCACGATCCCGCCCCATTGGCGCAGCATCTTCAGACGGCTGATGATCGGAAAAGTCTCGACCAGCGCGCGCACGGTTTCTTCGATGTGAAAAAACGAGCCGCGCTGGCTGTAATTAATTGAATGGTCAGTGCCGCCACCGATCACCATTTCGCCCTTGTCAGACTGGCTGATATAGCCGTGCACCGTGTTGGCCATCACCACCACATCAAGGCAGGGTTTGATCGGCTCGCTGACCAGCGCCTGCAGGGAAATGCTTTCAACCGGCAGGCCAAACCCGGCCATTTCGGCGACCTGCCCCGTGTGGCCCGCCGCGACGATAGCCAGTTTATCACACCCGATAAAGCCGCGCGCCGTTTCAACGCCGCTGACCTTACCGGCTTTCTGGCGCACGCCCTTCACCTCGCATTGCTGGATGATATCCATGCCCATGTCCGAGCAAGCCCGCGCATAGCCCCACGCCACCGCATCATGGCGCGCCGTGCCACCACGTGCCTGCCACAGCGCCCCCAGCACCGGGTAACGCGGGCCGTCGATGGCAATGATCGGGCAAAGCTCGCGCACACGCTCTGGGCTGATGACTTGGGTGCTCACACCTTGCAGCGCATTGGCGTGGGCAGTACGCTTGTAGGCACGCAGCTCGTGTTGCGTCTGGGCCAGCATCAGCACCCCGCGTGGGCTGAACATCACGTTGTAATTCAAATCTTGGCTCATGGTTTCGTAAAGCGCGCGGGCCTTTTCGTAGATCGCTGCGGACGGGTCCTGCAGGTAGTTGGAACGGATAATCGTTGTGTTGCGCCCGGTATTGCCGCCCCCCAGCCAGCCCTTTTCAACAATTGCCACATTGGTGATGCCAAAATTCCGGCCCAGATAAAACGCCGTCGCCAGCCCGTGGCCACCTGCCCCGACAATCACCACATCATATTTTTTCTTCGGCTCTGGTGTGCGCCATGCACGTTCCCATCCCTGATGATAGCGCACGCCCTGTCGGGCAATGGCAAAGGCAGAGTAGCGTTTCATCCCGGTCCAATCCTGTCTGGGTGCGGTATCCCATTTGAGCATGGCCTGCATGTGCGCCCGTGCCAAGACAACCAGCGGCACTTGGCGGAATTTTAACGACATCACCCTTGCGCGAG
>JAHRVD010000433.1 GCA_019090845.1 Marinosulfonomonas sp. | reverse complement strand
GCCGACCCTCGGCAAGACTTCCAGCTCGCGGAGGCGGTCCGATACGCGCTCAACCAGCGTGCCTTCGTCGAGCGTCGAGCGTGTGATGTCCCGGTTTAGTAGCGGGCCTTCGAGCTACTTTGTCTCACGCACGGCCCGGGAGTTGGTGCCCAGCGTGCGCGAAGTCTCCGGCAAGAGCGTGAAACGGAGACACGGTCGCATCCGTCGTCAAGAAGGCGGCTCGAAACGCGATCAAGCAGTCGCGGCGGCGCCCAGCTTCGCCGTTTTCTAGAATTAGAAAGCGCCGAAGGGCAGCAGGTAGTGTGAACAGCCTTCTCCCCTCCGACGCTCAAGTACTTCACAGTCCATACCTCGACCGACCCCGGCCACGCAAACAAAAGGGCGGCACGCTCCTCGCCCGCCATTTGACCACCCTCGAAAAGCACCAGGCAGCGCTGGCCAACCCCGCGCTCGCCGGGCAGAGTTGCTGCGCCGCCTGCAAGATCGGCGGATTGCATATGCATGACCGCCGCGAACGCTTGTTTCAGGGCGAAGTCGGCGGCCCCGGTCGCACCCAAGTGCTGATCTTCCGTTGCAGCCGCAGGGCCACGTGCGGCGCTACCTGGCGGATCCTACCGCACTTTTTGGCCCGGCACCTGTGGCGGCGTTGGACACTGGTCGGCGTCGTGCTCGGGGGCAGCCGCCACCGCGTGCCGCAGCGAACCGAGCAACGATGGCGCCAGCGGCTGGCGACGGCCGCAGCCGTGATGGTCGCTCTGCTTGAGCAGGCACCCACGCACGAGTGGACCGATGTCGCCGTCCGGGCCGGCGGGGACGCAACGCGCAGCGACGTCATCGCGGCCGCAGGCGGCCCGGAGCGACTGGCCAACCTCGCTGCGATCATCGATCACCTCGAGGCCGGAGTCCGCCTCATGTGACCGCGGACGCGGGATTCGAGGGCGGCGCCGATGCCCCGCCGCAGAAACCACCCAAAGTGGCGCGACCCCTTCGCTAGGGATCGCCCATGAACCACGAACAACGTCGAGAGATTGCGCTGTGGCGCTACTCAGTTCTCGGGCCGCTGGTCAGTGCGCGTCTGGAGTATGGCGACCGGCGCGAGCATTTCTTGAACGCCGCCCGTCGAATCTACGAGCGTCCATGCGGCCGCAAGATGCGCCTGTCGCCGCGCACGATCGAAGACTGGTACTACGCGTACCTTCGCCGTGGGCTCGAGGGCCTTGAGCCCCGCACACGCTCGGACGCGAGGAAGGGCCGGGCCTTGTCGGCGGAGATCGAGGACCTGCTGATCCGCGCCAAGCGGACTCGACCGCGACGGGCGATCCGCCAGCTCATCCGAATCTTGGTGCGCGCGGGCAAGGCCGCCCCCGGACAACTCGCGCCCGCGACCGTGCACCGTGTCTTGCAGCGGGCGGGTCTTCCGACGCACCGTCCGAAGGTTCACGGTGACAAGGAGCGTCGCGCATTTTTGCCTGAGCACGCAGGTGATCTTTGGGTCGGCGACGTGATGCACGGTCCGCGGGTTCGCCACGACGGCCGGCTCCGCAAGACGTACCTCGTCAGCATCCTGGACGCGGCGACACGCTATCTCGTCGGCTCGACATTTCGACTCGCAGAAGCGGCCGTCGACCATGAGGCTGTTCTTCGTCAGGCACTTCGGGTGCACGGCCGGCCTCGGACGTACTACGTCGACCGCGGCGCAGCGTACGTGAGCGGGTCGCTACGGGCCATCTGTGCCGACCTTGGAATGCACCTTCGCCTGACCGAGGCGCGCGATGCAGAAGCGAAGGGGTCGATCGAGCGCTGGCACCGGACGTGGCGAGCGGAGGTCGGGGTCGAGCTCGAAGGCGATGTCTTCGACCTCGACCATCTGTCGGCCGTGCACCGAGCTTGGCTCGCGCGCGAGTATCACGTGCGCGTGCATGCCACGACTCAGCGTGCTCCGAGAGAGCATTTCTTGGCCGAGGTGAGCGCGGGTCACGTGCGCGCCCTGCCGCGCGGCGCCGATCTTGACGAGGTCTTCCTGCATCGTGCGAAACGAACGGTGCGCAAGGACAATACGATCTCCTTTGCCGGTCGGCGGATCGAGGTGACGCGCATGGGCATGGCCGGTCGCAAGGTCGAGCTGCGCTTCGACCCGCAGGACGCGGAGGTCACACCGAAGGTGTATCTCGACGGCTCCTTCTGCTGCGACACCCGTCCGCTCGACTTGCACGCGAACATGCACCGTCGGCGCAAGCGCATCCAGCCGCCCGAGCCCGAACACGTGCTGTCGACCAAGGAACTCGACCCGGTCGGCGACCTGCTCGATGAGCACTTCGGCATCGACTTGGAACGCGACGACAAAGACGGGGAGGACGACCAATGAGCGCGTACCGTCACCGCTTCGACCTCGCCCATGACCCGCTGCCACGCGATGCATCGGGCAAGAACTGTTTCTGCGATACGCCCGAGTTCCAGCGACTTCGCCGCGTCTTCAACTGGCTCGCCGCCGAGCCTGGGCTTGGCGTACTTACGGCCGAGGCAGGCCTCGGCAAGACGACGCTGATGCGTCACCTGTGCGACCAGCTGTCGGCGCCCGAGCACCGCATCGTGTACCTGTGCGACACGGCGACCACCGCGGCTTCGGTCTACCGCAACCTTGCATCCGAGCTTGGGCTTACGCCCAAGTACCGCCGTGACGCCCTGTGGCGGCAGCTCAAGCAGGAGATACGCAAGCTCTTCGACGAGCACAGCGTCGTCCCGATCTTGGTCATCGACGAGGCCCAGAACCTATCCGACGACTTCTTTCACGACCTCGCCGGATTCCTCAACTTCGCCTTCGACCGCCAAGACCTGCTCACGATCTGGCTCGT
>JAHRVD010000409.1 GCA_019090845.1 Marinosulfonomonas sp. | reverse complement strand
CGATATCGCGCTGGCCCAGTGAAATGTCGGTCACCCGGCTGTCATAGAACACTTCGCTTTCGCCGGTTTCCGCCAGCACCAGAAATTCATGCGTATAGTCGCCGCCGATCGGCCCACTGTCAGCGCGCATCGGGATCGCCTGCAGCCCCATCCGTTCAAAGGTGCGCAAATAGCTGACCAGATGGCGGTTATAGGCGTGCAGCGCGTCGGCCTTGGTCAGGTCAAAATTATAGCCGTCTTTCATGAAAAATTCGCGCCCCCGCATCACGCCAAAACGCGGGCGGATCTCATCGCGAAATTTCCACTGGATCTGATAAAGCGTCAGCGGCAGATCTTTGTAGCTGCTGACATGGCCGCGAAATATGTCGGTAACCAGTTCTTCGGCCGTGGGCGTATACAGCATGTCGCGCCCGTGGCGGTCAGTCATGCGCAGCATTTCCTTACCATACCCGTCATAACGCCCGCTTTCGCGCCACAGATCAGCCGATTGCAGCGTTGGCATCAGCATCGGGATGTGGCCCGCGCGCGCCTGTTCTTCATGCACGATATTTTCAATCTTTTTCAAAACCTTCAGCCCAAGCGGCAACCAGGAATATATCCCCGCGCTGGCCTGTTTTATCATCCCGGCACGCAGCATGTAGCGATGGCTGACAATCTGGGCCTCGGACGGGGTTTCCTTGAGAACGGGCAGAAAATAACGGGAAAGACGCATGTGCATTCGGGCCTTTGGTGGTTTGAAACTGTCAAAATCGTCTATGCCATCGGCAAGTTGCAAGCAAGCAGCCCTTGATCTGTGTTCCATCACAGGTGAAACATGGGCAAACGCGAAAGGAAAATCATGGCCCTTCCGGTCCGCCAACAGGCAACCTACTGGGGCATCGCGCTGGCGGTGCTGTTCATCTTACTGTGGATACTGGGCGATGTGATCCTGCCGTTTGTTCTGGGCGGGGCGGTGGCCTATTGCCTTGACCCGATTGCCGACTGGTTGGAAAAAATGGGGCTGAACCGGGTGTTGGCGACCATAGTAATAACACTGGTGGCCGGGGTGATCTTTGTGCTGGCTGCGCTGCTGGTCATTCCGACGCTGGTTCAGCAATCGGTCGAACTGGTCAATGTCGCACCGCAACTTGTGCAGGATTTCGCCCGCTCACTGACCGAGCGTTTTCCCGATCTGCTGGATTCTGAAAGCCGCCTGTCTAAATCTCTGGTCTCGGTCGAGGACACATTAAAAGAGCGCGGCGGCGACTTGCTCAACGGTTTGCTTGCCTCGGCATCCAACCTGATAAACGTTGTCGTGTTGCTGGTGCTGGTGCCGGTCATAACGTTTTATCTGCTGATGGACTGGGACCATATGCTGGCCCGGCTGGCAAATCTTTTGCCCCGTGACCACGCCCCGATCATCAAACAACTGGCCCGCGATATCGACCGCACGCTTGCCGCCTTCATCCGCGGTCAGGGCACGGTCTGCCTGATCCTTGGCACCTATTACGCCGTGGCGCTGATGCTGATCGGCCTGCAATTCGGGCTGGTCATTGGCTTTGTTGCCGGCCTGATTTCCTTCATCCCCTATGTTGGTGCTGTCGTTGGTGGCGCATTGGCGCTTGGGCTGGCGCTATTTCAGTTCTGGGGCGAATGGTTCTGGCTGGCCGGGGTCGCGGTGATCTTTTTTGTCGGGCAATTTCTCGAAGGCAACATCCTGACCCCGAAACTGGTCGGCGGCAGCGTTGGCCTGCACCCGGTCTGGCTGATATTCGCGCTGGCCGCATTTGGCTCGCTGTTTGGCTTTGTCGGCATGCTGGTCGCAGTTCCGGTCGCCGCGGCGATTGGCGTCATTGCGCGCTTTGCCCTAGAACGCTATCAGGCCAGCCTGCTATATCAGGGTGTCGCCGGAAGCGAAAAAGACTGAGCCCAAAGACCATTCCATGTCACAACAACTGACCTTTGACCTGCCGTCACGAACGGCCCTTGGCCGCGATGCGTTTTTTGTATCGCCCGCCAATGCCATGGCAGTGGAAACTGTCGAGGAACCGGACAACTGGCCGGATGGAAAGCTGGTGCTCGTGGGGGCAAAAGGCGCAGGCAAAACCCACCTGACACATGTGTGGGCCGAAAAATTCGACGCGCTCGTGCTGAGCGCAGGCGGCCTGAACGCCGACGATCTTGCCAGTCAAATTGCAGGTTTTACCCATGTCGCGGTCGAGGATATCGACGCAATCGCCGCCCAGACCGAACAGGAAAACGCGCTGTTCCACCTGCACAATATGGTTCTTGCCGCACAGGGCCGCCTGCTGATGACCAGCACGAAACTGCCGGGCAGTTGTTCTTTTGCGCTGGCCGACCTGACCAGCCGTATCCACGCCTGTGCCAGCGCCACCCTGCAACCTGCCGACGACCAGTTGCTGGCCGCAATTCTGGTGAAACTGTTTGACGACAGACAGTTGGATGTCTCCCTTGATGTTATTTCCTACCTTGTACCGCGGATTGAGCGCAGTTTTTCCGGTGCCCAGCAGATTGTCGCCACATTGGACAAGGCTGCACTGTCCGCCCGGCGCGCGGTCACCCGACCCTTCGCAATCCGGGTTCTGGACAAACTTTCGCACAAGGATGCATGATGGGCCATGAATTCGTCACACCGCCCGTTGATAAACCTGCCATGACCAACGCCAACTTTCTCAAGGCGCCCTTCGCGCCCGCCGCCCAACTGCCCGAGGATCAGCGCACCGGCCCGGCCCGCTTTTTTAACCGCGAGCTAAGCTGGCTGGCTTTCAACTGGCGGGTGCTGGATGAGGTGGGCAATGACCGCGTGCCGCTACTTGAGCGGCTGCGCTTTTTGTCAATCTCGGCCACCAATCTGGACGAATTTTTCACCGTGCGCGTCGCAGGTCTGCGCGAACTGGCAATGGCCGGCAATACAACCCCTGCCGCCGATGGCCTGACCCCGATAGAGCAACTGGCACTGATCAACACCGAGGCCCGCCGCCTAATGCAGGCGCAGCAGGAAATATGGGCGCAGATCAGGGCCAAGATGGACGCCGAGGGCATCATCCTGTGTGACAGCGAAGCGCTGGACAAGGATGACAAATCCTTTCTAAAGGATGTGTTCCTTAATCAGGTATTTCCGGTGCTGTCACCACTGGCCATTGACCCAGCACACCCGTTCCCGTTTATCCCGAACGCAGGCTTTGTGCTGGCACTGCAACTGGAACGCAAAGACGACAAACGCGCGCTTCAGGCGCTGCTGCCAATTCCCCATCAGATCGACCGTTTCGTCGCCCTGCCCGAGCACGACGGCAAGCAACGTTTTCTGCCAATGGAAGAATTGCTGCTGATGCACCTTAGCAGCCTTTTTCCCGGCTACCGGACACTGGCAAACTGCGCCTTCCGGGTGCTGCGTGACAGCGATCTTGAGGTCGAGGATGAAGCTGAAGATCTGGTGCTTGAATTCGAAGTCGCCCTGAAACGGCGCCGCCGGGGCGAGGTCGTGCGCCTGAAAATGTCAGCCAATGCGCCCGCTGGCCTGCGCAAACTGATCACCAAAGAGCTGCATGTTGACCCCGAAGAAGTCGTGGAACTAGACGGCATGCTGGGCATATCCGACCTGTCCGAACTGGTGCTGGACAACCGCCCCGATCTGCTCTGGCCATCCTTCACCCCACGGGTGCCCGAACGGGTGCAGGATTTTGAAGGCGATATGTTCGCTGCAATCCGCCAAAAGGACATGCTGCTGCACCACCCCTACGAAACCTTCGACATGGTGGTGCGGTTTTTGCAGCAGGCCGCCAACGACCCGAATGTCCTTGCAATAAAACAAACTTTCTATCGCACCTCGCGCGACAGCCCGATTGTTTCTGCACTTTGCGAAGCGGCCGAAAATGGGAAATCTGTCACCGCTCTGGTGGAACTAAAGGCGCGTTTTGACGAAGCTGCGAACATTCGCCAATCTCGCCGCCTAGAACGCGCCGGGGCGCATGTTGTTTATGGTTTCATCAACTACAAGACCCACGCCAAGATCAGCACCGTTGTG
>JAHRVD010000408.1 GCA_019090845.1 Marinosulfonomonas sp. | reverse complement strand
TCCCGCAGCCATGGAACAGGCGGCCAAGGCGCTTGGCGGCAAAATGCCCGGCGGCCTGCCTGGCCTTAGCGGCGGTGGCCTGCCCCCCGGCCTAAGCGGATTTGGGAAGAAAAAGTGACCCAAAACGCTGCCTCCATAATCGAGACTGATCGCCTTGCCCTTCGTCAGCCGAGGGCTGATGACTGGCCGGTTTTTCGCGACTTTATGATGTCGGAGCGCAGCGAGGGTGTCGGTGGCCCGCTTAACGAAGGCAAGGCATGGCGTGCCTTTGCAGCCGAGTTGGGGCACTGGCAAATCCACGGCTTTGGCATGTGGACGCTGAGCCGCAAAGGGGACGATACGGCCCTTGGTATGGTAGGTGCGTGGTTTCCTGCCGACTGGCCGGAAACCGAAATTGGCTGGATGATTTTTGACCCGTCACTGGAAGGTACCGGCATTGCACATGAAGCGGCGCAGGCTGCTGTGCATCATGCATGGACGGTTCTGAAATGGGATACGATCGTCAGCTATATTTCTAAATCGAACACCCGGTCGATTGCACTGGCCGAACGGCTTGGCGCGGTGCTGGACCCGAACGCCACCCAGCCCAAAGAAGACGCGCCCTGTCTGGTTTACCGCCACCCGCGGCCTGAGGCGCAAGCACGATGAAATACCTTTCAAACCCACACCGCACCGGAGGTCCAAATGAGTGACGACGCCACCCGCGCCGCTTCGCTGCTTTCAGAGCACCGCGACAGTATTGACCGCCTTGATGCGATCCTGATCTACACGCTTGGCGAGCGGTTCAAACACACGCAGGCTGTTGGAAAGCTCAAGGCGGAACACGGCCTTCCTGCCTCTGATCCGGCCCGCGAAGCTGCTCAGATCGAGCGGCTCGAAAATCTGGCGCGCCAGGCCGATCTGGACCCTGGTTTTGCAAAGAAATTCCTCGGCTTCATCATTGATGAGGTCATCCGACACCACAATTCACACAGAGGATAGCGAACAAAAGTTCGACAAACATACGGAATGACAAGGGGATCCCCCCTTTCACCAGCACATGAAATTTAGGAGATATTAATCATGGCTATGAAGATCAGACTCGCCCGCGGCGGTTCAAAGAAACGTCCATTTTATCGCATCGTTGCAGCCGACAGCCGGATGCCACGCGACGGCCGCTTTATCGAAAAACTGGGCACCTATAACCCACTGCTGCCAAAAGACAGCGAAGAGCGTGTGAAGATGGATATCGATCGCATCAAGCATTGGCTTGGCGAGGGCGCACAACCAACCGACCGGATTTCGCGCATGCTGGAAGCTGCTGGCGTTCTGGAAAAGAAAACCCGCAACAACCCCGACAAAGGCAAGCCCGGCGAAAAAGCCCAAGCCCGCGTTCAGGAAAAAGCTGACAAGGTTGCTGCTGCGGCAGAAGCTGCGGCTGCTCCTAAAGAAGAGCCTGCTGCTGCTGAAGAAGCACCCGCCGAAGAAGCAGAAGAAAAAGTTGCCGAGTAATCTGCAGCTAACCCGGTGGATTAGAGCCTGTGCGAAAATTGATCACACTTGCGATCTTTGCAGCCGGGATATGGTTGGGCGTCAAGGCAGAACGTTTCCTGAAAATGGACGCTTGCCTTGACGCTGGCGGATCAATTGACCGCCGGGGCGTCTGTGTGGGAGCACAACCACAATGAGTGATCGAATTTGTGTCGGGGCGATTGCGGGCTCTTTCGGGGTCAACGGCGAGGTGCGCTTGAAAAGCTTCTGCGCAGAACCCGAAGCAATCGCCGGCTATTCGCCACTGTTCACCGAGGCCGGCCCCGACAGCTATTCCGTTAAAATTGTCATGGCGATCAAAAGTGGGTTTTCCGCCCGCTTGTCCGGCATCGACACCAAGGAACAGGCTGACGCGCTAAAAGGTCTGCGGCTGTTTGCGGATCGCGACAGGCTACCAAGCCTGCCAGACGACGAATACTATTTTTCTGATCTGACCGGCCTTTTGGTTCTGGATACCGGTGGGCGCGAACTGGGCAAGGTGACGGCGGTGCTCAACCATGGTGCTGGCGATTTGCTCGAGGTTTCGGGCCCCACTTTGAAAACACCGGCGCTGGTCCCATTCACACTGGAAGCCGTGCCCACGGTCGATCTGGCGTCTGGGCGGATTATCGTGGACCCGCCCGAAGGAGTGTTGCCTGAACCGGGTGGCTCCTGAAACCATTGGCATTCAGCGCCCGGGATATGCAAGAATACGCCGCGCGAAAGACCGTAGTATCAAAGGACGCATAGTTTGCCGGACACGCCCAAATCCCATGGCCGCAAGTCGATTTCGGCGACGGCAAAGCCGCGCGCGTTGGTGACTGACCGCCCCGATCTGGCTGGCGTATGGAAAGTCAAAATCATCACCCTTTATCCGGATGCCTTTCCCGGCGTCCTTGGGGAATCGCTGACCGGTAAGGCACTGAAGGACGGGTTGTGGCAGCTGGAAACCATTGATCTGCGCCCCTTTGGTGAAGGCCGCCACCGTAACGTCGATGATACCCCGGCCGGTGGTGGTGCAGGCATGGTTCTGCGCGCCGACATCCTTGCCAAGGCGCTGAACAAGGCCGACAAACACACCCCGAATGACCGCGCCCGCTGGCCGGTTGTCTATCTGTCGCCACGCGGAAAACCCCTGACACAGGCCATGGCACAGAGATTTTCACAGACCGAGGGTATGACCCTGCTGTGTGGACGTTTTGAGGGTGTTGACGAGCGGGTGATCGAACATTTTGACATAGAAGAGATATCACTCGGCGATTTTGTCCTGACCGGCGGTGAGATTGCCGCACAGGCCTTGATTGATGCAACGGTCCGTCTTATACCGCGCGTTCTTGGGAATCAGGCGTCGACCGAGGAAGAATCATTCTCGGACTTTTTGCTTGAGCACCCCCAGTATACAAAACCCGCCGTCTGGGAAGGCCGTGACATACCTGAAATTCTTCTTTCAGGGCACCATGGCAAAATTGCTGACTGGCGCCGGGCTATGGCCGAAAGGCTGACAAAGGAACGACGACCTGACCTCTGGCGGGCTTACTGTGCGAAATACGGTAGGGACCCGGGTGAAGACCAAGAGCTCTCTGGATCGCGCAAATCTTCGCGG
>JAHRVD010000407.1 GCA_019090845.1 Marinosulfonomonas sp. | reverse complement strand
GGCGGCCATGACGGGGTGATCGCCTTTGGCGGCGGCTCGGGGCTGGATTTGGGCAAGCTGGTGGCCTTTATGGCCGGGCAAACCCGGCCGCTGTGGGATTTTGAGGATGTTGACGATTGGTGGAAACGCGCCGATGCGGATGCGATTGTGCCAATCGTGGCAGTGCCAACAACGGCTGGCACCGGATCCGAGGTTGGACGCGCCTCGGTCATTACGAATTCCGCCACACAGGAAAAAAAGATCATTTTCCATCCCAAGTTCCTGCCAACCGTGGTGATTTGTGATCCCGAACTTACCGTAGGAATGCCGCCTGTTATCACCGCTGGCACCGGTATGGATGCGTTTGCCCATTGCCTAGAGGCGTTCTGCTCGCCCCATTACCACCCGATGTCACAAGGCATCGCGCTGGAAGGAATGCGGCTGGTCAAAGACTACCTGCCGCGTGCTTACGCCGACGGCACAGATATCGAGGCGCGCGCGCATATGATGTCGGCGGCTGCAATGGGCTCGACCGCGTTCCAAAAGGGGCTGGGGGCCATTCATGCCCTGTCACACCCGATCGGCGCGGTATTCCACACCCACCACGGAACAACCAACGCTGTCGTGATGCAGCCGGTGCTGCGGTTTAATCGCGACGCTATCGAAGATCGGATCATGGCGGCGGCCAATTATCTGGGCATTGCTGGCGGGTTTGACGGGTTTCACGACTATGTGGGCGAGATTAACACCTTGTTGCATATTCCCAAAAACCTGACCGATCTGGGGGTTGTGGACCCGGATATCGACGCTTTGGTGGCCTCGGCACTGCGCGATCCAAGTTGCGGTGGAAACCCGATCCAGATGACGCGCAAGAATACCACAAAGCTGCTTTTGGATTGCGTGTGATCCTGCGGATTGCCTGAACGGCGCATGTCCCAGTCCCGGTGGTGGGCAGCGACTATTCGCGCATGTTTTTTGAACGTCGCATTTTTTCGCGCTGGATTTGTGCATCTGCTAGGATGATCTGACCAACGGTCCCCAATTTTTGGGAAGTTTGATGATTGCCAAGCATGTCCGACGCCTTGCTGCGGTATTTGCAGCCCTTGCCACCTTATGCACTCTGGCAATCGCGGGGGGGTCGCTAAAGGAGCGCATCCAACAAAGAATGCAAACGGCGGTCGCGCGGGTTCAGGCACTTGCCGCCAGCGGTGGCAATCCGGCACCGCATCTGGCGCTGCTTGAAAAAGCACGCCAGCAGGTGTTGGCGGGCCAAGCGAAACTGGCCGAGGCGACGCTGGATCAAGCTTTGCTGGCGCTATCTGAGGGTGCGCAGGGCAAGGGCGGCGCGCCGGGCGCAGTTTTGCCGGTGCTGGATTGGTCAAACGAAAAGGTCACGCAGCTTTATACCACCCCACAAAAGGTCAAAATTCGTGGCTATGACGGCAGTGTGATGGAGCCGTTTATTTCTTATGACGGGCAGGTTTTGCTGTTTAACAATGCCAATACCGAGCAGGACACTGATCTGCATCTGGCCCGCAGGATCGGTGATCTGGAATTTCAATATATCCGTGTGCTGGAAGAGACGCGCAGCGATGTGATGGAAGCCGCGCCCAGTCTGGACATCAACGGTCGGCTGTATTTCACGTCGTTACGGGAATATTTCCAAACCAAGGAAACGATATTTCTCGGCCAGCTTGAAGGCGATCAGGTTGTCGGCATTGACGTGATCCGCGACCAGGTCACGCCTGCCAGAAACGGGTTACTGAATATGGATGTCAGCGTGTCACCGGCGGGGGATGAGCTGTATATTTCAGCCGCACGGTTTGCAGCCGGCAGCAACACGCCAAGGGAAAGCAATATTCAGGTGGCCCGACAGGTTAACGGGCGGTTCATGATTGATCGCACCTCGGCGCGCCTGTTCGCAAAGGTTAATTCCGATGCATTGGAATATGCACCGTCGATATCGGAGGATGGGCTGGAACTTTATTTCACCCGCGCCAGTCAGTTGATTGCCAAAGGCTCACAGGGGGGCAAGTTGCGGATCATGGTGGCACGTCGTAAAAACCGCAGCGCCGCTTTCGAAGAACCACGTGTTATCAGTGCGATATCAGGCTTTGTTGAAGCGCCGACACTCACCGGTGATCGGCGGTATTTGTATTATCACGCAAGGGACGCAAAGGGGGTGTTGTCGCTTTATCGGGTCACGCGCCAATAGGCGGGATTATTCCGCCGTCTCGGCCTTATAGTTTGGAATTCCGAGAATATAGACCGTGCCGGTGAAGGATGCGACAAGCGCGCCTTTGTCGTTTTGGACTTTGATATCGTAAACCGCGATTTTGCGTGTGCGTGACACTTCGCGCGCGGTGGCCGTCAGCAGATCGCCCAACCGCGCTGCTTCGGTATAGACGATATGCACGTCAATCCCTGCCGACAGGGTGCCATAGCTGTTTGAAGCCACGCCAAAGGCGCAATCTGCCAGCGAAAAGATCGCACCACCGTGGCAGGTGCCATTAAAGCTCAGGCTTTCCTTGCGCACTTGCATCTGAATTTTTGAGCTGCCCCGGTCAATCTCGACCAGTTCGGCACCAATGGCGTTCATGAATCCATCGTTTTCTTTGAATTGCCGTTTCAGCAGATCGAGCGGCGGTAGATCTGGGGTTTGGTCATTCATTCGGGCAGGCTTTCGTTCAGGAGTTTCAGTATGTGGGTGGCTGCGTCCTGCAGGTCCAGATCGGCCTCTTGCAGGGCGGTGATGATGGCTGTGGTCGCGGGGCTTTGATCACTTAGCACATGTTCTTGGGCGCGTTTTGCAACCATTTGGGCCAGCAGGCGGCGGGTGCGGCCCTCAATCGCGCTTCGGTTGCTCTTGGTGCCGCTTAACGCGGCCTTTTGTGTCACGGCGTCAACAAGTTCACTAACGCCGGACCGGTCGATCGCGTTGGTCGATAAAACCGGGACTTCCCAGTCACTTGCGGCGCGAAGCCCAAGCATCGCCTGAAGCTGTTGAACCGTGCGTTTGGCCAGCGGCAGATCGGATTTATTGACCACCAGAACATCGGCGATTTCCAGAATTCCAGCCTTGATCGCCTGAATGTCATCGCCAAGACCGGGGGCCGAGATGACGATTTTGACGTCGGCAATTTCGGCCATTTCGACCTCGGATTGGCCGGCGCCAACGGTTTCAAGGATCACCACGTCATAGCCCGCAGCATCCATCAGGTCGGCAACGCGAGCTGCTGAGGCAGACAGCCCCCCCAAATGCCCGCGAGAGGCCAGCGAGCGGATGAACACACCGG
>JAHRVD010000406.1 GCA_019090845.1 Marinosulfonomonas sp. | reverse complement strand
GGGCGGATCGCGTCGGCCGGGCACTCCGGCTCGCACACGCCACAGTCGATGCATTCATCCGGGTGGATCACCAGCATGTTTTCGCCTTCGTAAAAGCAGTCTACAGGGCAGACTTCTACGCAGTCGGTGTATTTGCAGGAGATGCATGCATCGTTGACGATATAAGTCATGTTGAAACTCGACAATTTCGGATCAGAAGACTGACTAGATCAGCCGGGCCGATCATTCAAGCGGCGCATCACGCGAAAGAAGCATGTTGCGACGATCTTTCTTTGTCGGGCGACCTTTTCCCTCGGTTTTGGGTGGTGTGGGACGTTTTTCCTGCACCGGGGTCAGATCATCATACAGCGTTGCGGCCTCGGGCGCTGGCCCCCGCCGGGCGCCCGGGGCAACGATGCGCACCACACGAATACGCGAGCCTTGGGCAAATGTCAGCGTATCGCCTGCCCCAACGCCCTGCGCAGGTTTTGATATTTTTTCCGAATTCAGCCGGACGTGCCCGCCCGTCACCTGCTTTCGCGCAAGCCCACGGGTTTTGAAGAACCGGGCATACCACAGCCATTTGTCGATGCGGATTGTGGTGCGCGGTTCGCTCAAATCAGGTTTTGTCCTTCAGCCCCATCAATGCGGCGGCAAACGGGTTGTCCGGGTCGATCTTTTTTTCGGGCTTTGGCGGACGGGCCGAAAAGGTTTTGGGCTTGTCGCGCCCCTCGGCCCGGCGGCCTTTGGGGGGTTGTTTCGGCTTGCCCTGCTTTTTGGACGGCGGCCGTTTCTGCCCGCTGGCCTCGCGCCGGGCCGGACGATTGCCACCCCATGTGAAGGTATAGAACACCTCTGGTTCCGGGGCCTCTTCAGGCTTGGCGGGATCGCCATCTGCCTGTGGCGCGTCGGGTGCGGTTTCAGCCGGGGTTTCTGCGGTCGCAGCGCTTTCAGGGCTGTTTTCAGGCACTTTTTCAGGTGATTGTTCAGTTTCAACCGCAGCCGCCGGTTTTGCGTCGGGCGCAGCGGTTGGTGCCGCTTTCACTTTCTCACGCTCGCCGCGCACCGCCTTATAGCCAAGGCTGCTCATCATATCGGCGAACTGTTCCAGCGTGGTGCCGGTGATCGACAACATGTCCGGGTTGGCCTGAAATCCACCACGGCTGTCCTCGGTGCGCAACAGGTCGGCCAGCCGTTCGAGCATGTCAATCCGGATCGCGCGCGCACCGCTTTTGCGATACCCACACATCGTGTGATAGCCGGTTGGCGCATCCGCCAGCGACGGGATCGTGACCAGACCGGGGGGCGGGCTTTCGGGGAATTCAGAATGCCCCGATGCCAGCGACCACAACACCAGACGCAGGCGGGTGGGGGCTGGTTTCAGCAACAGCGGCATGAAAATCGTGAACTGGCCAAACCGGATGCCGTGCTTGCGCAGCATCGCGCGCGCATCCTGATCCAGCTCTTTGACCTCGCCTGCGACCTGATCGCGCGGCAGGATGCCAAGTGCCTCTACCAGACGAAATCCAAAGCCGCGGGCAAGGCCGCTCAGCGCCTCGTCCCGGCTCATCGCCAGCATTGGTTCAAACAATGTTGCAACCTTGCGGTCGATGAAATGCTGCAACCGGCGCTGAACCTTTTGAACGACGTCCGGCCCGGCTTCTTCGTCGACAAAAGCTTCGGCGACGGGTTTCATCGCTTCGGCTCCGACCACCAGCTTACCCACAGCATGCGCGCCCCACATCAGGCCGCCCTGCTCGGTATAATCAATCTCGGTGTCGGGGCTGTTGTAAAACCGGTCCGCGCGCAGATGAAACTCTGGCTTTAGCGCGCCAAGGCTGGCTGAGCGCAGCGTCTTAGCCTCGTCCGGCGTTGCACTGGCGTCCTGTATGAAACGGAACCCTTCGAGACGGCCAACAAACTGATCTTCGACCGTCACATCACCATTATCGCTTACTGTGGCCACAAGGCCCTCCTTCTGTTTCAGCCGGCGAAGCAGAACGCTGGTCCGCCGGTTGACAAATCTTTGGGTCAGAGCCGCGTGAAGCGCATCTGACAGGCGGTCTTCTACCGCGCGGGTCGCGCCGCGCCAATGCTTTTCGTCATCAACCCAGTTTTTGCGCTGTGCTACATAGGTCCATGTGCGGATATAGGCCAAACGTTTGGACAAGGCATCAATGCCGCCATCGGTGCGATCAATGCGCTTGATCTGAGCCGCAAGCCAATCATCCGGCACCCGGTGCAGATCGTGCAGATAGGCAAAAATCTGTTCCAGCAGGCCTGCATGTTCCCCCGCCGAGATGCCGCGAAAATCGGGGATGCGGCACACATCCCAAAGCAGTTTCACCGCCGGGACCGAGGTGACACGAGCGCCAATATCGTCGCTGCCCGCGAGCGCCTTTAGCGCCTTTAGATCATCGGATTCCCGCACCCGCGTCAGCCAGCGATCATCTGTGCGTGCTTCAAGCGAGGCGATCAGCGCCTTTGTGGACCCGAATTCCAGTCGTCGGTTTCGCCACTGCAACTTGCGGACCGGGTCAAACCGATGCTCGGTAATCGCCTCGACCGTTTCATCGGGCAAGGCCCCGGCCTCGCCGGTGGTGCCAAAGCTGCCGGGGTTCATATAGCGCCCTGCCCGCCCGGCAATCTGCGCCAGTTCACCGGGCAACAAGGCACGCATGCGATGCCCGTCAAATTTGCTTAGCGACGAAAAGGCGACATGGTCGATATCCAGGTTCAGCCCCATGCCAATCGCGTCCGTTGCCACCAGAAAATCAACATCGCCGTTTTGATAAAGCTCGACCTGCGCATTACGCGTGCGCGGGCTGAGCGCGCCCATCACCACCGCTGCACCGCCTTTTTGACGACGCAGCAATTCGGCGATGGCATAGACGTTTTCCACCGAAAACCCGACGATGGCGGATCGCGGCGCCAGACGGCTGATCTTTTTCTGGCCAGAATATGTCAGCTCGGAAAACCGTTCGCGACGGGCAAAACGCGCCTCGGGCACCAGTTCGCTGATTGCACCGCGCATGGTATCGGCCCCCAGAAACAACGTTTCAAAGCGGCCCCGCGCGTTCAGCAACCGGTCGGTAAACACATGGCCACGT
>JAHRVD010000405.1 GCA_019090845.1 Marinosulfonomonas sp. | reverse complement strand
GCCCGGATGCGCGATGAAGTGAAGCGGCTGGAAGCGGTGGAACTGGCGGTGGCAGATGATCCGCTGGCACGGCAATCAGCGGTGGAGGCCGCCAGCGAGGCGGCCGTGAAAGGTAAGGGGCGCAGTAAGGGCGGAAAAGCTGGATCGCGGGGGCGATGGGGGAAGCGGTAGATATCGGTCGTCGCGATATATGCAAAACTAGACAATCAGGAAAACTAAAACATGCATTCATCAAAAAGCGTTCTGGGTCTTTTGCACGTATATGACACTGTGCTTCGCGAATTAAGGGCTACCGGAGTATTGCGTTCAAACAATAATCCGGTCGCCGATTTCGCAGAGCATCTCTTTTGCGAAGCCTTTGATTGGTCGCTAACAAGTAAATCCACAAAGGGCCATGACGCGCTCGCCCCCGACGGAACCCGCTACGAAATAAAAGCACGACGGCTATCCGATGAAAACGGGACCCGGCAACTATCGGCTATCCGAAACTTGAACGCCGGGCATTTCGATTTCCTTGCAGGTGTTTTATTCAACAGTGATTTCTCGGTATTCCGGGCCGCACTTATTCCGTGGAGCACGGTTGTTGAGCGTTCCAGCCATATCAAAAGCACGAACAGCGCCAAGTTCATTCTCAGCGACGAAACCTGGAAAATTCAAGGCGTTCAGGACGTCACAGATACGCTCAATCAAGTTTTGAAATGACGCGCCGAACGCCTGCACATTCATTGCGCAGCTTCACCCCAACAATGGCCAGCACCGCAAAGAAAGCTAAAACATCTTCCCCGTTGCCCCTTTAGCGCACAACATGCACAGCACATTTGGCATGGCGCACGACCCGAGCCGCCGTTGAACCAAGGATCAAATCCGCAGCCCCCGGACGATGCGACGCAATGACGATGCAATCGGCTGCATTTTCATCGGCCCATTCAAGAATGGTTTTGCCCGAATGCCCTTCCACCAGAACGCCCACCCCATTTTCAATCTTTGCCGCCTGCTCCTGCAAACTTACCGCAATGGCCTTGCGCGAAGATTCCAGATAGTCCGTTGGCAGATAGGTAATCGCATAGGCTGGCACAAATTCCATCACGTGCAACAGGGTGATCCGAGCGCCCTTGTCAGCCAGTGCCTTTGCCACGGCAACAGCGCCATCACTGTCACGGGTTTCATCAAATGCAATTGGCACTAGAATATTCTTATACATCTCTCGTCCTCCATTTGAGTTGCCAACAATGTATCAAACACCGCGCCAAGACACATTGATTCAGGTCATACGACCCAAAGCGTCACCAAAGCCACGCGCACGAAAAAGCCGGGGCCATCATTCTGGCCCCGGCTTCCTGTTCGCTCAGTTTGCACAAATAACCCCGATCAGAACGGGTTATCCATCCGCGAGGTGACAATCACCTTGCCCTTGCAATCTTCAGGCCAGGTCAGCTGTATAAGATTGTTGTCAATGCCAACATTGGTCGAGACATACGGCATCGCAAAAACATCCCCGCCACCTGTGTTGGTAATCGCATCCTCGGTGACCACCGACGTAACATTGCGCGACCAACCGCCAAACGGCAGATAGCCGCTGCCGTCCAGTGACCAGATCAAAGCGTCAGACCCCTGCACGAATTCCAGCGTCACCGGATTAATCGTCGCTTGTGTGACGGCGTTAAAGGTATTGCCCTCAAACACCACATTGCGCGAGCGGCCAAAATCAAGATCCGCAATTGAATTATCCACGGCTTCGATCCGGTCGATACTGCCATTGATCGTCTTGAACGTATTACCAGTGACGCTAAGACCCTGAATAAAGTGCCCCGTGCCATAAGGTTTAATCACGATGTAATTGAACCAACTTGCAACATCGCTGGCGGTAAAGATATTGCCGGTAACCGTCAGACCGCCGAATGAAAACTCGACCCCGAAATCCGGGTTGGCGTCATGTTCGTTGGTCCATTCGATCGAACAATTATCGATATAGTTACCGGTAATCACGGATTTCATATTGGGATAGGTAAACACCATTCCGCCAAGGCGTGGCGCGGCCAGTTGATCGTCGCCCTGAAACCAGTGGTTGCCAACAATCAGATGACCGTTGCCAAACATCACACCGGTATGGGCAAACCGCTCAAACCGACTGTCGCGGATCTTGGCGTCATTGGCGTTGACGTTATAGGCGATCGAAGTCCGCGCGGTGGCCGCGACCGTTTGCTCGCTGGACACAAAATGGCAGCGATCAATCTGCAAATCCTGACAGCCCGTGCCGATCGAGGTTATCCCCCGCTCGCGCGGTTTGGTCATAAAGCTGTCTTTTAGATGAAACGTCTGCCCCCATGGCGCCAACATGATCCCGCTGGCATTGCCCGAACACTGAAATTCCACATCGGTGATGGTGAATTTGGACAGTTTGGAAAAACCGGAAAAATCCAAGATGTATTGAAAGCGGGTGAACGTATAGCTCTGCGTTCCGGCCGCGTTATACAACGGCTGGCTTAGGGTGATTGTTCCGGCACCGATATTGGTATCCTTGACGTAAACCTCGCGCCCGACACCATTGGCCGCAACCAGCGAACCGATCTGGATGTTGGCGATGTTGGCGACATTGGTCAGTGTATTTGGGCTGGCGGTCGAATAGGTCGCCTGTGACGTTGCAATGACCGGATCAAAATTGGTGCTTGCGACGGCGTTGAACTGTCCGTTGCGAATAACACGCCGAACCTCAAACGTGTCCAGACTGCCCTCGATTGCCTGCAAATCCAGCGGCTCATCCACGTCAATCCGCAGCCCGTTCATATCCAGCGATTCATGGTTGGAAAAATTCAGCAACGCCTGAAACGCCTTTTTGAAGCCCAGCAGCTCGCCGCCAAACGCCTCGACATAAGGACGCAATTCATAGTTCCCGCGCAGCACCAGACGCTGATCATCGGGCATCGTCACCGTGCCTTCAAAGCGCACCGGGTTGTCCAACGACACATGGCTTGCCAAATGATAAACGCCCGCCGGCACCAGGATTTCGCGCCCGGCTGCGGCGATATCCGCCGCTTCAAAGGCCAGACTGTCATCGCTTACACCGTTACCAACTGCGCCGTAATCGCGTACGTCGACCCAATCCATCATGTCGCGGTGAAAGGCGCTGGTGATGTCCTCGATGATGATATCGTCGATACGCACCAGTCCGCCGTTGCTGCCCGTCAAATCCAGCCCGAAGTGGCCGTAAATGGCACCATTGCCCCAGACCATATCGACACCACCGCGCTGCCCGGTGCCAACGATGGCGCTGACCTCGACGATATCGCCGTAAGCGGTCAGTGACACGCTTGGCCCCACCTCGACCAGCCCGCCGACATGCCCACTGGATCCGTCACCAGCCCAGCCAGCAATTGCCACAGACGGCAGGTTGCCGCTGATCGCCTTGACCCTGATGCGGATGCGCAGATAGCAGCCCGGCAGGATCGTCGTTTGCCCCATATAACGCAGCTTCTGGGTGCCGTTGCTTTTCAGAATTTCGACACAGCCGCCAAAGTCCTGATCCGCCGGCACAAGGGCCGCGTCCGGCGAGCCATCATAAGTGGCCGAGCCCGGCGTTCCGTCTTCGCTTGACCAGACATCCAGCCCGCCCGAAAATTCCGGCGGCATCAGCACCAGCCCGTCAGTAATCGCCTTGTTCATCCAAGTCCCTTTCCACGGATAGGCCACGCCAAAACGCGGCGCCAAATGTGCCGTGACGGCACAAAAACCGCTCATTTACAGTTAATTAATGAGATCGGGCAAAAAGCCCCACGCGAAAAAAGGTATCAACGGGCCGTTAATTGGCCCCTACAGCACCGCGCGCGGCGCTGATCCTAAGCCGGCGAACCGGCCCTAGTTTGCAAGCTTTCCCGCCATTGCGTCCTCGATCAGGCTGATCGTTTCTTCGATCCCGTAAAGGGCGATGAAACCACCAAAACGCGGGCCCTGACTGGCCCCCAACAAAACCTCATAAAGTGTTTTAAACCAATCACGTAGCGGCTCAAATTCATGTTCTTTTCCGACCGCAAACACCATGCTTTGCAAGGCGTCCCCATCCAGCCCGCCTTCCCAATTGCGCAAGCGCCCCAACAGGTCCGTCAAAGCGGCATTTTCCCGATCATCAGGCAGGCGAAACACCCGACCCGGTTTCACGAAATCATTGTAGTAACGCACCGCAAAACCGGCCGCTGCATCCAGATCAGGGTGCGTCGCCGGGGTCGCGTCGGGCGCATAGCGGCGGATAAAACCCCACATCCGCTCGGTATTTTCGGCCGCTGAAACGGCTGCCAGATTAAGCAACATCGCGAAAGGCACAACCATGTTAGATACCGGCACATCATCGCCATGCACGTGAGAAACCGGATTATTCAGCCGCTTGGCCAGATCCTGATCGACATAGGCGCGCAATTGCTGATGGTATTCATCAACCGCTTTCGGGATTACATCAAAATACAAACGCTTGGCCGTTTTTGGCTTGAGATACATGAAATATTGCAGGCTTTGGGGTGACGCGTATGTCAGCCATTCTTCCATCGACAGACCGTTGCCTTTGGACTTGGAAATCTTCTGGCCCTGCTCATCGTTAAACAATTCATACGACAGACACTCAGGGGCCGGCGCGCCCAGAGCACGGCAGATTTTCGACGATTGCGTAACGCTGTCAATCAGGTCCTTGCCCGACATTTCATAGTCAACGCCCAATGCCGCCCAGCGCATGCCCCAGTCGGGTTTCCATTGCAATTTGACATGGCCCCCCGTCACCGGAATCTCGATACGTTCACCGTCGGGTTCTTCATAGACAATCGTTCCGGCGGCGACATTGCGCTCTAACGTGGGCACCTGCAACACATGCCCGGTTTTCGGGCTGATCGGCAAAAATGGCGAATAAGTTGCCTGCCGCTCTGCCCCTAACGTGGGCAGCATGATCCCCATGATTTTGTCGAACTGTTCCAGCGCTGTCAGTAATGTCGCATCAAACTTGCCGCTGGTATAATATTGGGTGGACGAGGCGAAATCATATTCAAACCCGAAATCGTCCAGAAACGCCATCAGGCGGGCATTGTTGTGGGCGCCAAAGCTGTCGTGGGTGCCAAACGGATCGCGCACCTTGGTTAACGGCAGGTTCAGATCCTCACTCATCTGCGCCTGATTTGGAACATTGGTGGGAACCTTGCGCAGGCCGTCCATGTCGTCCGAAAAACAGATCAGTTTGGTCGGAATGTCACTGAGCAGCTCAAACGCACGCCGCACCATCGTGGTGCGCGCGACCTCGCCGAAAGTGCCGATATGGGGCAGACCAGAGGGGCCATAACCCGTTTGGAACAACACAAATCCCTTTTCGGGCGCGCCCTTGGCATAGCGCTTGAGCAACCGGCGCGCTTCTTCAAAAGGCCAGGCCTTGGACTGCATCGCAACGTCGCGCAATTGGCTCATTTTTCGTGCTTTCATTATTGTCAGGCAAAGTTATCGCGCAAGTGACCACTCCCTATTGCCGAGACGGCCAGAGGTCAATATTCTGCGCCCCAACACAGCAAATAAGGACAAGACGCCCATGGCCAAAAAATCCCATTCACTCACCGCCGAGGATTGCCTGGTTGCGGTCATGGTCGCAACCTCCGCATCGGACG
The DNA here is from genome assembly GCA_019090845.1 of Marinosulfonomonas sp. Taxonomy (GTDB): domain Bacteria; phylum Pseudomonadota; class Alphaproteobacteria; order Rhodobacterales; family Rhodobacteraceae; genus NORP110. Next base: position 588 of record JAHRVD010000405.1, on the reverse strand, counting down.
AAAATATTCAGACGTCCGAACTTGTAACCATCGAAGCGATCGTTAATCACCTGCCGGTTTTTGCCAGTTACGACGCAAGTCGGCTGAAAACAGTTTCGCAGGTTGTGTTCGATTTGTTCAGTCACGAGGACGGTCTGGATGCGCTGTTTGGTTTGGTCCGCAAAAACCTGCCCAAAAAATTGTATGAAACCGCATATGCACTGGCCTGCGATGTCGCATCTGCGGACGGGCATCTGGGCGATAGCGAACTGCGCTTGCTGGAAGAAATTCGTTATGAGCTGACTATAGACCGACTGCATGCGGCAGCCATCGAGCGCGCAGCGCGGGCTCGATACATGAAAGCCTGAAAAAATCTGCCGGCGCTCAATCAGCTGCCATAACGATCAATCCACCGGTCGATCAGCCCCGATTGCAGGCGTCGGGCCTGATTGCTCCAGCCTCTGGCGCCAGGTGGCCGTTCGCGTTCTTCCACCGTCAGAGCGTCGCGCCGGTCCGCATTGGCGCTGAAAATTGCAAAGGCAAGTTCAGTTTTTCCGGCCGTAATAAACCCGGCCAGACCGCTGACAAAATGCAACGTGCCGGTCTTGG
>JAHRVD010000404.1 GCA_019090845.1 Marinosulfonomonas sp. | reverse complement strand
CTGCGGCGAACCTCTTGTAATCCACCACCCGTGCTTCTTGCGGGACCCGGTCATCCACTAAGCGAATGTTAAGCCCGCCCTCGGGCATCTCGAAATCCGGGTTAACAAATTTTAACCGGTTCGGATCGCCATCCACGACCGAAGTAACCTCGATCGTGTCTTTCATCAGTTTCAGACCGACCCACAGCCCGCTGAAACGCGACAGGGCATAGCCATAAAGCCCGTAATCAAGGATTTCCTGAACGCCCGCAGGCGACAGCACCGGCATATAGGCATCCATCAGCGCCCAGTCCGACTGATGCAATGTGGTCGAGCTTTCGCCAGTGTGGTCATCGCCCGCAGCCATTACCACGCCGCCATAGGCCGACGTTCCGGCCATATTGGCGTGCCGCATCACATCGCCAGACCGATCAACCCCCGGCCCCTTGCCATACCAAAGCCCGAAAACACCGTCGAATTTACCCTCGCCGCGCAATTCGGCGGTTTGGCTACCCCAAAGCGCGGTGGCAGCTAGATCTTCGTTCAGGCCGGGTTGAAAGCGAACGTCGGCGGCGTCCAGATCGGTCTTGGCCATCGTCATCTGCTGATCGACCGCCCCAACCGGCGAGCCGCGATAACCGGTGACATAACCCGCCGTGTTCAGACCGGCCGCCGTATCGCGCGCCTTTTGCATCAGCATCAGCCGGACAAGCGCCTGCGTGCCATTGAGCAGCACATGTTCTTTTTCAAGATCGAACTTGTCGTGCAGCGTGGTTTCCGGTTTGCTCATCTCAGATTCCCTTTTGGCCATTATAGGTCAAATTCGTTGACCTACAAAATGAAAATCGAGTGATAGAAGCAATTGCCTTTATCCCACACTTGCAAGTAACTCTTGGTCTTAAATCACGCGTGTTCAGGCAATGATTGGAACGATATGGACTGGGACAAGTTACGAATATTTCACGCCGTAGCGGATGCCGGCAGTCTTACCCACGCGGGTGAGACGCTCCATTTGTCGCAATCAGCGGTCTCGCGCCAGATCCGGGCACTGGAAGAAACCCTGAACACCACCCTGTTTCACCGCCATGCGCGCGGGCTGATTCTAACCGAACAGGGCGAGTTGCTGTTTGATGCCACGGCCGCGATGTCCAAACGTCTTGATGCAGCCTCGGCCAGGATACGCGACAGCGAAGACGAAGTTTTTGGCGAGCTGCGGGTAACCACCACCACCGGCTTTGGTTCGCTTTGGCTGGCGCCGCGCCTGTCTAAACTTTACACCAAATACCCGGACCTGAAGATTGATTTGATGCTGGAAGAACACGTTCTTGACCTGCCGATGCGCGAGGCCGATGTGGCGATCCGGATGAAAGAGCCCAGTCAGGCCGACCTGATCCGCCGCCGCCTGATGGGCGTGCGCATGCGGCTATATGCATCCCAGGCCTATCTGGATGAAAACGGCGCACCCGAAACAATGGATGACATGTCGGCGCATCGGCTGATTTGCCAGAATACCACGTCCGCACAGGTGAATGCCGGCGCGATGCTGGTCAAAGAACTGCTGACCCATGACATTCGCTCGATGCTGACGGTGAACAATTACTTTGGTGTATTGCAGGCGGTGCGCAACGATCTGGGCATTGGCGTGCTGCCCGATTACATCACCCAAGTTACCGGCTCTCTGGTGCGTGTGTTGCCAGCAATAGAATCAAACGAAGTGCCAGTTTTTCTGGCATACCCAGAGGAACTGCGCCCTTCAAAACGCATCGCCGCATTTCGCGATTTTATCATGGACGAAATCGCAATACTGCGAAAAATTCAAAAAGAAGAAGACGTTAGAGGATAATATTCCCAGCTATGCGAAAACCGCATAGCGGCTTTGCGCCGCGATTTGCGGGTTTTGCCTTGTCGTAGGCCCGCAGCGCTCCTAAATCCAAATAGACGCTGATGATTGAGGAGACTCTTATCAGCGTCACCTCCCTGTTGGACTTGGCCGGGCTTTTGCCCGGCCACTTTTTTTGCCAGTTGGACCTATTGTTCGCGGCTTGTAGTGCTGCCTTTTTGGGCGGCTTTGTCGCGCCGGGCTCGCAAAAATTCCCGATCTGCATCATTCCCGCTTAGCGCAATCGCGCGACCGTAGGCCGCCTGACTGGCCCGATGATCGCCAGCACGGCCCAGATATTCCGCACATGCCGCATGATAGGGCTGATAATCGGCCAGATCTGGCGAAAGGCGCGCAAATTCCTGTAACGCCTGATCGAGCCCGCCCGCTTCGGCCAGTGCTGTGGCCCGGTTCAGCGCCACAACCGGCGTTGGTTCAAACCCCAGCAGGGCGTCATAAAGCAACACAATCTGGTGCCAGTCTGTGGCCGCCTCTCGGGCTGCGCCCACATGCAGAGCACTGATTGCCGCCTTTATTTGATAGGGGCCTGAAGCCCCTCGCGCAATCGCGCGATCAAGCAGGTCCAGACCTTGGCCCAGCATCTCGTGGTCCCAAAGCGCGTGATCCTGATCGGCCAGCGCCACCGTCGCGCCGCTGCTGTTTTGACGGGCGGGCCGGCGCGCATGGGTTGTCAGCAAAAGCGCAAGCAGGCCTTCGATTTCGGGCTCTGCCGGTTGCAACTGATCCAGTAATCGAGCCAGAAACACCGCCTCGTCGCACAGATCGACGCGGGTTGGCGATGTGCCGGATGTGGCGGCGTAGCCTTGATTGAAAATCAGATAGATGACGGCCAGCACCGAATTCAGGCGCTCGCCCCATTGATCCGGCGCAGGGGTGACGAAGGGAATGCGCGCGCGGGCGATTTTTTTGCGCGCGCGTGACAGGCGTTGCCCCATCGCCGGTTCAGTATCAAGAAACGCAGCCGCGATTTCGCCCGTGCTTAACCCGCCAAGCGTGCGCAACGTCAGCGCAACCCGCGTTTTGGCCGCAAGCGCCGGATGGCAGCAGGTAAAAATCAGCCGCAATCGTTGATCGGCGATGTCAGGGGCGTTGGCGTTGGCATCCATTTCGTCCATCTTTGCCAGATGGGTAATTTCAGGCGTGTAGCCCTGAAACCGCTTTTGACGACGGATACGGTCGATCGCTTTGCGCCGTGCCACCGTTAGCAGCCAGCCGGTCGGGCTGTTGGGAATACCCGTGCGCGCCCAATGTGTCAGGGCCGATTCCAATGCATCTGACAGGGCCTCTTCGGCCAGCTCAAAATCGCCAAGCGCGCCAATCAGCGCCGAGATTAAACGCCCCCGGTCATTGCGCATCACACTGGCCAGTGTGGCGTTCAGACCGGGGGAATTGATCACTTGCCGTAGTCTTCGGGCATCATGACCGGGCGCACTTCTATTGTGCCAAATGCGACCGTTGGGATCATTGCGGCGTATTTGATCGCCGCGTCCAGATCTTCGCATTCAAACAAATAATAGCCGCCAAGACGTTCCTTGGTTTCAGCAAACGGCCCGTCCATGGTTTCGGTTTTGCCGCCACGGATACGCACACTGGTTGCCGTATCAATCCCCTTAAGGCCATCACCGGCAATCAATACACCGTCGCGTTTATAGACCTCGTTGGCGTCCATGTAGCCCTTCATAAAGGCCCCAAATTCCGGGGTGCCGGGTTTGGGACCTTTGCCTTCTTCGGTATAAATCAAAGCCATATATTGCATGTCATCGTCCTTATTTTGTTGACAAAGTTGAATTTACGCAAACACCGACCAGAATTTCAGGCAGCCGATTAGCCCCCCAGAACAGAGATCAAAATCAACACAATTGAAATCACGACCGCCAGCGTTGTGCCGATACTTCCGGCCATACGCAGGGGCGACATGATTTTTGTTGCCGACAGACCAAGCGGGTGCAGCAATCGCCCCACCACCAGCAACAGGCCAACGCAATGCAGCCAGCCAGACCCGGCCCCCTGCATTTCGGCAAGCCCCATCAGAATCACCGCCATTGGCACAATTTCGGTAAAGTTCCCGTGCCGGCGCATCCTTTCCTGCAGGGCCATATCGCCCCCATCACCGATAGATATCCCGGTTTTGCCGCGCAAAGAGCTGACATAAAAGGATAGCGCGATCATAATCAGGCCAAGAAGCGCGCCGTAAAGCGCCGTGATTTGCAGTGTCATTTTTCATTCCTTTAGGTGTTTGAGTATTCATAGGACGTCTTGCATTGGACCATTTCGACACGTCCTGACAGAAAAATCCACAAAATGTCGCGCCGATGCGGCTTTTCCCTGATTGCCACATGCCCTAAGACATCCCCAACATGCGCCTAGGGGACGATGATGCAGGAACCAGAAATCAACGCCGAACTAATTGCCGCCCACGGGCTTAGCACGGACGAATACCAGCGCTTGCTTGAAATTATCGGGCGGGTGCCAACATTTACCGAACTTGGCATATTCTCGGCGATGTGGAACGAACACTGTTCTTATAAGTCATCCAAGAAATGGCTGCGCACCCTGCCAACCGAAGGCCCTCAGGTGGTTTGCGGTCCCGGTGAAAACGCAGGCATCGTCGATATTGGCGATGGCCAATGCGTTGTTTTCAAAATGGAAAGCCACAATCACCCCAGCTATATCGAGCCCTATCAAGGTGCGGCCACCGGTGTGGGCGGTATCCTTCGCGATGTGTTCACCATGGGCGCGCGCCCGATTGCGGCGATGAATTCCCTGTCGTTTGGCGCACCTGACCACCCCAAAACCAAGCAGTTGGTCAACGGCGTTGTTGGCGGTGTTGGTGGCTATGGCAATTGTTTCGGCGTGCCGATGATTGGCGGCGAGGTACGGTTTCATCCCGCCTATAACGGCAATTGTCTGGTCAACGCGTTTGCCGCCGGTTTGGCCGATACCGACAAGATTTTTTATTCCGCCGCCTCTGG
>JAHRVD010000403.1 GCA_019090845.1 Marinosulfonomonas sp. | reverse complement strand
GCGTTGATGGTCAATGATGACGAGATGTATGCAAGCTTTCAGCGCTGCGCCGAACTGGGCGCAACACCGCTGGTGCACGCCGAAAACGGCGATGTGGTGGCCGAACTGTCGGCCCAACTGCTGGCCGCTGGCAACACCGGCCCCGAGGCGCACGCCTATTCGCGCCCCACGCAGGTGGAAGGCGAGGCGACAAACCGCGCGATCATGATTGCCGATATGGCCGGCACGCCGCTTTATGTGGTGCATACATCCTGCGAAGAAAGCCACGAGGCGATCCGGCGCGCGCGTCAAAACGGCAAACGCGTATGGGGCGAGCCGCTGATCCAGCATTTGACGCTGGATGAAAGCGAATATTTCAACAAAGATTGGGATCACGCCGCGCGCCGTGTCATGAGCCCGCCGTTTCGTAACAAAAAGCATCAGGACAGCCTGTGGGCGGGGCTTCAGGCGGGATCACTCAGCGTCGTGGCGACAGACCATTGCGCCTTTACGACCGAACAAAAACGTTATGGTGTTGGCGATTTCACGCAAATTCCAAACGGCACCGGCGGGCTGGAAGACCGGCTGCCGATGCTGTGGACTTATGGTGTGGGCACCGGGCGGCTGACGATGAATGAATTTGTCGCCGTAACGTCAACTAACATCGCTAAGATATTGAATTGTTACCCTAAAAAGGGCGCGATATTGGTGGGCGCGGACGCAGATATCGTGGTGTTTGATCCCGAAAAGGAAAAAACAATTACCGCTGGCGATCAACAGTCAGAGATTGATTACAACGTCTTTGAGGGCAAGCAAGTAAAGGGATTGCCCCGCTTCACGCTGACACGCGGATTTGTGGCCGTGCATGATGGTGAAATCCGCACACAAGAAGGCCACGGCGAGTTTGTGAAACGCGATCCCAATGGCACGGTAAACAAGGCGCTGAGCCAGTGGAAAGAGCTGACAGCACCCCGGCCGGTGAAACGCAGCGGCATTCCGGCAAGCGGGGTTTGATGAAAGATACGGGGGGCGGGTTTTGGACGCGGTAATCCAAGCCACTGACCTGAGCCTGACGTTCCAAACGAACGACGGCCCGGTACATGCGCTTAAAGATGTTGACCTGACGATCGACAAGGGGGACTTCGTTTCCTTTATCGGGCCGTCGGGCTGTGGAAAAACAACCCTGCTGCGGGTGATTGCAGGGCTTGAACACCCCACGGCAGGTGCAATTTCCGTCAATGGCATGACCCCGGATGAGGCGCGCACAAACCGGGCCTATGGCTATGTGTTTCAGGCGGCGGGGCTTTATCCGTGGCGCACAATTGCGGGAAATGTGAAACTTCCGCTGGAAATCATGGGGTATTCCAAGGCCGAGCAGGGGGAACGTGTTCGAAAAGTGCTGGAATTGGTGGACCTCGCCGGGTTTGAAAAAAAGTTTCCATGGCAGCTTTCGGGCGGAATGCAGCAGCGGGCCAGCATCGCGCGGGCATTGGCGTTTGATGCCGATATCCTGTTGATGGACGAACCCTTTGGCGCGCTGGATGAAATAGTGCGCGACCACCTGAACGAGCAATTGCTGCAACTTTGGGCCAGCACGCAAAAGACGATTGCCTTTGTGACCCACTCGATCCCCGAAGCGGTGTATCTAAGCACAAAGATCGTGGTGATGAGCCCGCGCCCGGGGCGGATATCTGATGTGATCGACAGCCCGCTACCGCGCGCGCGGCCGCTGGAAATCCGTGACAGCAAGGAATTCATCGAGATCGCGCATCGGGTGCGCGAAGGCTTGCGGGCGGGGCATTCGGATGGGTGATTTCTTGGCCTCAATTGACCGTCAGAAACTGGCAATCAATGCGATCGGCTATCTGATTATTCTGGGCCTGACCCTGTCCGGCCCACCAATGGGCGGTGCGCTGGGCGGCGTGATCCGTGCCTATCTTTGGCTGTTTCCCGCCTATTACCTTGTGCGCCTTTTGCTGGCCTACCGGCGCGGATCCGGGGGTGATCGGTGAAATCGCTGGTTCCGGTTCTGACGGTGGTCGGCGCGATCATGGTGCTTTGGTATGGCGCTGCCGTGTGGATGAACAGCCAGTGGACGCTGGATCAGGCGGCGCGCGCAGGAACGGACCCATCGTTGCGTGCCATTGTGGCCGATACGATGGCGCAGGACCGCCCGATACTGCCAGCCCCCCATCAGGTTCTGAGCGAGCTTTACGACACCGTGATCGACAAGAAGATCACCAGCAAACGCAGCCTTGTCTTTCATGCCTGGATCACCCTGTCGGCGACATTGCTGGGCTTTGTCTTTGGCACCATTGCGGGCATCTTTCTGGCGGTCGGAATTGTCCATAACCGCGCCATGGATATGAGCGTGATGCCCTGGGCAATTGCCAGCCAGACGATCCCGATATTGGCAATCGCACCGATGATCATCGTGGTGATGAATTCCGTTGGTATTCAAGGGCTTGTGCCCAAGGCATTCATTTCAGCTTATCTATCATTTTTCCCGGTAGTGGTGGGAATGGTAAAAGGGTTGCGCAGCCCCGGCGCGATGCAACTGGACCTGATGCGCACCTATCACGCCAGCCGGGTGGCGACGTTTTGGAAACTGCGTCTGCCCGCCTCGATGCCCTATCTGTTCACCTCGCTGAAAGTCGGAATTGCGGCATCCCTTGTCGGCGCGATTGTGGGCGAGCTGCCAACCGGCGCTGTGCGCGGGCTGGGGGCAAGGATGCTTAGCGGTTCATATTACGGCCAGACAATCCAGATATGGAGCGCACTGATCATGGCGGCTGTTCTGGCGGCGAGCCTTGTGGCGATTGTCGGGATCATTCAACGGATTACCCTGCGCCGGATGGGGTTGGTGCAATGATCTGGGTTATTGGCGCGCTATTGTTCTGGGCCGGTGCCTGGTG
>JAHRVD010000402.1 GCA_019090845.1 Marinosulfonomonas sp. | reverse complement strand
TAGACGGCAATAAGCAGCAGCGATGCCATCCCCAGCCAGATCGCGGCCATTTGGAACGTCAGCAAAATTGCAAATGCTAACAGAGCCTGAGCGCACATCCAGATTGCTGCTTGCCCAACGCTGACTTGCCCTGACGGGATCGGGCGGGATTTTGTGCGCTCAACTTTTGCGTCAAATTCCCGATCCGTAATGTCGTTCCAGGTACAGCCCGCGCCGCGCATCAACCAAGCCCCTATCGCGCAGCCTGTCATCACCCACAATTCCTGCAGCCCGAAACTGTTTTGGGATACCGCCCCAAGCAGCGCTCCCCACCAGCAGGGCAGCAATAACAGCCATGTTCCGATTGGGCGATCCGCTCGGGACAGGCGCAGATACGGGCGCGTCCAACCGGGCGCGTTTCTGTCCACCCAATTTCCACTAACGGCATCAGAAACCTGTCCGCTCTTGTCTGGCGTCTTTTCGGTGTGGGTCATAGAAGTAACCTTATGGCGAGCGCAAAAATCAGGTTGTTTGTAGATCACCCTCTTAGTGCGGGGCAATCAGTTCCGCTGTCGCGCGATCAGGCGCATTACCTTTTTGGTGTTATGCGGCTGAAAATTGGCGGCTCCGTTTTGCTGTTTAACGGGCGCGACGGGGAATTTCTGGCACATGTGGCCGAGGCCAGAAAACGGGCCGGGGCGTTAGTGTGTCAGGAAAAAACAAAACCGCAGCAGATGCCGCCCGACTTGTGGCTGTTGTTCGCGCCGATTAAAAAGGCCCGCACCGATTTCATCGTCGAAAAGGCGACCGAGCTTGGTGCGGCGCGGATATTTCCCGTAGGCACCGATTTCACCAATTCCGACCGGGTCCGCCGTGACCGGCTACAGGCCCACGCAGTTGAGGCGGCGGAACAATGCGGCGGAACATTCGTGCCAGAAGTGTCCGATCTCGTACCCCTAGAGCGGGTGTTGACGGACTGGCCTGCCGATAGGCACCTGCTGTTTTGCGATGAAAATCTGGCTGGGGAAGCGCACCAGTTAGATGAGCTGCCCAAGGGGCCTTGGGCAATATTGATCGGACCAGAAGGCGGGTTCAGCGACCGTGAGCGGCAACGGATTGCCACGATGCCATCAATTTGTCCGATCAGTCTTGGCCCCCGGATACTGCGCGCCGATACCGCCGTGGTGGCCGCAATGACCCTTTGGCAAGCAGCGCTGGGAGATTGGTAATACTGTTTGGCCAATCATTTCGGCCATGATCCGCCGAATTTGCCGCCCGAATTGATATCTTGGACAAGTGACATAAATTGGCCTTGGTGTTATCGGTTGCTACTACCAAATAAGGTTCCAGCCAAACAATCTTTGATACTAGGAATGTTCAATGACCTTTATCCGCGCTGAAGCAAAAGAACATATCTGGCGATTTCGTGACGCCTTGATTGGTGGCTGCGTTTCACTTGTCGGGCTTTATATGGCGGTCCAGAGCATAGGGTTTTTCTCTATTGTTGGCACGTCGCTGGCTATCGCCGGCGCGTTGCTCGTTTTCGCCGGAATTCAACGTGGCCGGTTTAGGGCTGGCAAAGACGGGGCTGGTATAGTGCATGTGGATGAAGGTCAGGTCACCTATTTCGGGCCGCTCGAGGGTGGATCGGTCGTGGTTGCCGACCTAGAGCAGGTAGACCTTGATCCTGGCACTGAAACTTCGCCGGAATGGGTGTTGCATGACCAGTCGGCACGACCACTGCGTATACCCACAAATGCGGAAGGTGCTGAAACACTTTTTGATGTGTTTGCATCGCTGGAAGGCGTACGTCTGGAACCCATGCTAGCCAAGCTGAACAACAATCTGAATGAATGCGTTGTCATCTGGCAATCAAAGACCCGCGCCCTGCATTGACTTCCCCCGGATAAGGCAGCAATCCTCTTGGAACCAAAAGCCAAAATGCCGGAGCAAGAACATGTCTATCCCTCAGTCCGGCGGCGGCCCAATTGAGCATCATTCCCAGCTGGCGGAATATTTGGCCCAAGGTTGTAAACCCAAACAAGACTGGCGGATCGGAACCGAGCACGAAAAGTTTGGTTATTGTAAAGATACGTTGCTCCCGCTGCCCTATGACGGCGAGCGTTCGATCAAGGCGGTTCTGCAGGGCTTGCGCAGTAAATTCGGCTGGGACCCGGTCATGGAAGGTGACAACCTCATCGGCCTGACCAAAAACGGTGCCAATGTCAGCCTTGAGCCCGGTGGCCAGTTGGAACTGTCCGGTGCGCCCTTGGCCAGTATCCATGAGACTTGTGACGAAGTGAACGTTCATCTGGTCGAAGTTAAAACGGTTGCCGACGAAATTGGCGTCAAGTTCATTGGGCTGGGTGCAGCTCCGATTTGGACGCATGAACAGATGTCGATGATGCCCAAAGGCCGCTATAAACTGATGACCGATTATATGGGCCGGGTTGGCAGCCATGGCACGCAGATGATGTATCGAACCTGCACGGTTCAGGTGAATCTGGATTTCGCGTCCGAAGCTGACATGGTGCAGAAAATGCGCGTGGCGCTGGCCTTACAGCCGGTTGCAACCGCGCTTTTCGCCAATTCTCCGTTTTTCGAAGGTAAAATGAACGGCCACAAAAGCTGGCGGGCGCGTATTTGGCGCGATCTTGATCCCGCGCGGACCGGCATGTTGCCATTTGTTTTCGAAGATGGCTTTGGCTTTGAGGCATGGGTCGAATATATGCTCGATGTGCCGATGTATTTTGTCTATCGGGACGGAAAGTACATTGATGCGTTAGGGCAGTCGTTTCGTGACTTTCTGGATGGTAAGCTGCCGGCGTTGCCGGGCGAAACTCCTACCCTGTCCGATTGGGCCGATCACCTGACGACCTGCTTCCCCGAGGCTCGGTTAAAGCAATTTATCGAAATGCGTGGTGCCGATGGCGGGCCGTGGCGCAGGCTTTGTGCTTTGCCCGCGTTCTGGGTCGGCTTGACTTACGATCAAACGGCGCTGGATGCGGCATGGGATCTGGTCAAAGACTGGGACGCAGAAACCCGCGAGGCGTTGCGGGTGGCGGCATCAGTGGATGGTTTGCAGGCACAAGTTGGCAGCATAAAAATGCACGAACTAGCCCGCGAGGCCGTGATAATTTCCGAGGCTGGCCTGAAGGCCCGCGCGATGCCCGGCGCTGGCGGGTTAATCCCGGATGAGACACATTTCCTGAACGCTCTAAAAGATTCAATCGAGACCGGAAAGGTTCCGGCCGATGAGTTGCTGGACCACTATCATGGCGACTGGGGCGGCGATCTGAGCCGGGTTTATAAAGAATATTCCTACTAAACCGGCACTTTTCTGGCAGACTAAGCGCTTTTTACTTTTTCCCGATCTTCGGCTCTGTGCCGTCTAACAGACGGCGAATGTTTGCGCTGTGCCGGTAGAAGATCAGGGCGGCCAGAAACAGCACCAGTATCGCTCCGTGTTTGTGGTACAAAAAGTATGTGTAAACCGGGGCGAGGGCTGCGGCGACCAGTGCTGACAGGGATGAAATTCGGGTAATCAATGCGCACGCCAGCCATGTTGCACATGCCGCCAGCCCGACGGGAAACGATAGGGCCAACAATGTCCCAAGGAATGTCGCCACGCCCTTACCACCCTTAAAGCGCAGGAAGATCGGATAAAGATGCCCAAGCATTGCTGCCAGCCCGGCCAACCCGGCAGCATCCTCACCAACGACAGCGCGCGCGATCAGAACAGCCACACCGGCTTTTGCGGCGTCAAAGATCAGCGTCAGCAGTGCGGCCACCTTATTGCCGCTGCGCAGCACATTGGTTGCTCCGATATTGCCCGATCCGATTTTTCGGATGTCGCCCAGCCCGAAAACCCGGGCCATGATCAGACCAAACGGCACCGATCCCAGCAGATAGGCCAGAAGTGCGACGATCAGATAGGTCATGACACCACCGGGAATACGGATTTGCCTGCGACCCAGGTTCCCAGAACTTTCCCCTGCATTCGGGCGCCATCAAACGGCGTGTTCTTGGATTTTGAGTGCAGCTTGAACCGGTCCAGAACAAACGGCGCATCCGGGTCAAACAAAACCAGATCGGCTGGCGCGCCCTTGGCCAAGCGACCGGTATTCAGCCCTAGCCGCTGCGACGGATTAAGCGACATCGCGCGAAACAATTGCGGCAGGCTTAGCGCCCCGGCGTGGTAAAGGCGTAGCGCGGCGGGCAGCAGGGTTTCCAATGCTACAGCGCCGCTGGCGGCCTCTTCAAACGGCAGGCGTTTGCTTTCCTCATCCTGCGGGGTGTGAAAGCTTGAGACCACGTCGATGAGGCCGGAGGCCACGGCCTCGATCATCGCCAAACGG
>JAHRVD010000401.1 GCA_019090845.1 Marinosulfonomonas sp. | reverse complement strand
CTTCGCTGTGCAGGACAAGTTTTTCTGCCTCAATTTTGGAGAAATCCAATACATCGTTGATTAAGCCAAGCAGAGCTTCGCCAGATGACTTTATCGTCTCAACAAACAGGGTCTGTTCTTCGGATAATTCGGTGTCGGTCAGCAGGTCCGCCATTCCGACAACACCATTCATTGGCGTCCTCAACTCATGGCTCATTTTGGCAAGAAAGCTGGACTTTGCGCGATTGGCGGCCTCGGCTTTGCTGCGTGCATGGGTCAACTGCTTTTCACGACGGATCGTGTCAGTAATATTCAGGGCCAGTGAAACCGTATCGCCATTTTCAGCGCGCCGATCCACTAGTTTAATAAACAGGCCGTTCCAAAGTTTCAGCGTGCGTTGGCCCAGTTCGCCGGAGATCCAGCGTTGCTGCATTTCCTGACACCACAACTGGGGGTCTTGCGCGCCGATATCTACGATGCCCTCTTGGGCCAGGATTTGTGTGATTTCTGAATATGTGATGCCCGGTGCGACGCATTCCATTCCGTCAAAAACCGACAAGTAGGCAGAATTCGCCGCGACAAGCACGCTGGCTGCATCAAAAACGGCAAAACCATCCTGAATGGTTTCAACGGAATCCCACAATCGGCGTTCGGCAATCTCGACTTCGTGGTTGGCGCGTGCCAGATCGGTAAGGGCCTGCGAGTTTTGTCCGCGCAGTTCCTCGGCCACGTGGCGGACAACTTCGACTTCTTCGCGCTTTTCAACAACTTCATCGGACAGCGCCATCGCGTGCTCCGACAGTCTGGCGTTTGCGGCAAACAGCTCTGACTGTTTTAGTTCCAACAACCGTTCGGCCGCCAGTCGCGCCCGACGCTCTTTTGAAACTGCTTGTGCAACGTCCATGCCGGGGCTCCGATCCTGCCAGTGGGAACGTCCCGACTCGCGTTGCTAAAATTAGCAGGATCAGAGTGAACAGGGTCTTAACCGGCGCGCACCATTGGCCCGGCCCGAACCGGTTAGATAAGGGTTTTCAAGACACTCGGGCCAAAAATGCGCCGTGACTACCGTTCAATTGCCAGAGCGATACCTTGCCCGCCGCCAATGCACATCGTGATCAGGGCGCGTTTACCACCAATACGTTCAAGCTCATAAAGTGCTTTGACCGTTATGATTGCACCCGTGGCGCCAACCGGATGGCCAAGCGCAATTGCGCCGCCATTCGGGTTCACTTTGGCTGGGTCCAGCCCAAGTTCCTGCGTCACAGCCAATGCTTGCGCCGCAAATGCTTCGTTGGATTCGATCACATCAAAATCATCAGGACCCAAGCCAGTTTTTTCAAATAGTTTGCGCACGGCCGGAACGGGACCGATGCCCATAACTTCGGGGCGCACACCGGCATGGGCATAGCCAATGATACGGGCCAGCGGCTTTAGCCCGGCATTGGCCGCAGCATCTGCACGGGCCAGCACAATTGCGCCGGCACCGTCATTGATGCCGCTGGCATTGCCAGCAGTAACAGTGCCGTCTTTCTGAAATGCGCTCCGCAAGCCGGCAAGGGCCTCGGCGGTGGTATTTTTGGGATGCTCGTCGACTTCAAAAGATACAGTTTCGCGACGCACCTTTATATCGACCGGCACGATCTGATCTGCAAACCGCCCCTCGCTGATGGCCGTCGCGGCGCGTTGCTGACTTTGCAATGCAAAGTCGTCCTGTGCCTGACGGGTAATGCCATGTTCTGATGCAACGTTTTCTGCGGTTATGCCCATATGGCCGGTTCCAAACGGGCAGTTCAAAGCGCCAAGCATCATGTCCATGCTGGACACATCGCCCATTTTCTGCCCCCATCTGGTCGCGGGCATAATATAGGGCGCGCGGCTCATGTTTTCGGCGCCACCGGCCAGCGCAAAATCGCAATCACCCAACAACAGAGACTGATATACCGACACAATGGCCTGCACACCGGACCCACATAACCGGTTCACATTCATTGCCGGAACACTGTCGGGCACGCCCGCATCCATCGCGGCGACCCGGCTAAGATACATGTCGCGCGGTTCGGTGTTGATGACATGGCCAAACGCCACATGCCCGATCTGATCTGGTGCAACACCGGCGCGTTCCATAGCACTGCGCGCAGCCGTTGCACCCAAACTCGTTGGTGGTATTGCCGCCAATGCGCCGCCAAACGTGCCGATGGCCGTGCGGGCACTGCCAAGTATCACTATTTCAGTCATAAAAAATCTCCTGTTGTTGCCAGCATAATAACCCGCCGGTGTTGTTTGCACCAGATGGCCTCAGGTCTTGGGCCGAACTATTTCAACCAAGGTTATCTCCGGTGGTTGCCCGATCCGCATAGGTAGGCCGGAAAAACCGATCCCGCCTGACACGATCAAATGGCGACCTTCGTCTTGCTTGTGTCCATAAGCATATCGGCTTCCAAACCGAGACGGTGTCATGGGACGCCATCCGAAAAGGTTTAGCTGGCCACCGTGCGTGTGGCCGCTGATCTGCAGCTTTGCACGTCGGTCACCAATGGCGAAATAATCCGGCTCATGCGCCAAAAGGATCGTATCAGCACCATCGGGCACCTGTGCGAATGCTTCGTCCGGGCGATGCAATCCGTTTTTCCAATCCCTGCGGGTGGGCTGTTGGCTGTCAAACCCGACCAGCCAAAACGCCCGGTCACCATGTTGTAGTGAAACAGCGTTGTTGCGCAGCAATTTGATGTGAGTATCCGCGAATGCCTCGACAATGGAATTACGTTCAAATTTGGTGTGCTGCGCCAGAGCACAATCTTGCCAGTCATGATTCCCAAGGATCGCGAAGATGCCCAAATGGGCGCGAAGTCCGGTCAGGCATTTCACAATCTGATGCGCCGGTTCTGCACGCCCCAGCATGCCCCGACCGGCAAGAAAATCACCGGCCAGCACGACCAGATCAGCATCCAGCCCGTTCACAAGCTCGACAATTCTGTTGAGCCTGCCAAGGGATGTCCATGGTGCGGAAACATGAAGGTCTGCAATAACCGCAATAGAAAAATCCGGACCTTGCCATGATTGCAAATGTGGCCGGTGTGTCGTGATGTGTGGTCGGCTACTGAAGGTCACCAGACGATTGGATTGACGTTGTCGGGCCATCAGGTCCGCTGACACCGGCTTGCAACAATCCAGTGTCTAATCAAGGGATAATGGAAGAGAATCCGCAAAAAAATCATTTGGTTTCACATGCTCCAGTTTTCCGTTTGCCGCCGCGGCCGGCGTCGGCAAACGGCTATTCTTCGGGTGGTGCAAGACTTGTGCGCCCGTTTTCGTCAAGTTGCCAGACCTTCGGGCCTTCCACAATCACCACTGACAGGGCATGCCCATAGGCGGCGCCTGTGTCGATGTTTACCCGATTTCCATAGTGGGTCACGGCATCCACCGGCGTGTGGCCATGCACGATCAACGCGCCGTGATTGCGGGTATCTTCATGAAATTCCCGCCGTATCCAGACCAAGTCATCTTCGATCTGCGCATTTAGGGGAATTCCCGGACGCACACCGGCATGGACAAACGCGGCGGTTTCACTTTGAAAAATAGTCTCTAACCCGCCCAAAAACGACTTATGCGCCTCCGGAACAGCGGAAATCGCCGCCTCGTGCAGCGCGCTGTCGTCGAGGTTATCTACGTCCACCCCGTAAGACGCCAAAGTAGTGCGCCCGCCGAGCCCTTTGTTTAGCCATTCATGTTTGCTGGACAACAGATGATCCCGCCGACTTGGGCGCTCAAGAAAATAGGACATCATGCGATCATGGTTGCCCTTCAACACCACCCATGGCTCGCCCCGGGTCAGTCCTGTAATCAACAGGTCAAGCACGCCTGCGCTGTCGGGTCCCCGGTCGACCAGATCGCCCACATGCACAACGATTGTGTCATCACCATTGCGGGCGCGATCGGCAGATATCCAGCGGTGAACTTCGCGCAGTTTTTCAAGCTGCCCGTGAATATCGCCAATCGCGTAGATCCGTCGCATTTTGCCCGCTTTCTCAGATTATGCCAAATTCCAGTGGCCGCACCTGTTCGAACAGACCGGTTTCCTTCAGATCGGCCAATGTAGACACTGGTATTGGCGCATCAAGATAAAGCAACGCAATTGCATTTTTGCTCTGCTCTGACCGGCCAAGGGTGAAGTTGGCGATATTCACATCGTGCTCACCAAGAGTCTTTCCAAGCGTTCCAATAATGCCGGGAACATCGTTGTTGGTCGTATAAAGCATGTGCTCGCCGATCTCGGCGTCAATCGTGATGCCTTTGATTTGAATGAACCGCGGCTTGCCATCGCTGAAAACTGTACCGGCAATCGAACGTTCGCGCGTTTCCGTCACAACGGTCAACTTTATATACCCATCAAACACCCCGGATTTTTCCTGCGTCGTGGTCGAGATGTTTACGCCCCGCTCTTTGGCAATGACGGGTGCAGAAACCATATTTACATCCGGATTTGCCACCTTCATCAGGCCCGCAACCGCAGCGGCATTAAGGGCTGCCGTGTTCATTGTCGCGACATTGCCGTTGTATAAAATGTTAATTGCTTTGACCGGCTCGTCCGTCAATTGGCCAACAAATGCGCCCAAATGCTCGGCTAATTTGATCCAAGGCCCCATTACCGTTGCTTCCTCGGCCGTAACAGAGGGCATGTTCAGTGCGTTGGTGACCGCACCTGTTAGCAGATAATCGGACATTTGCTCGGCGACCTGCAAAGCAACGTTTTCCTGCGCTTCTGTTGTCGAGGCACCCAGATGCGGTGTGCAAACAACGTTGGGAAGGTTAAACAAGGGCGAGTCTTTTGCTGGCTCGACCTCAAATACATCAAATGCGGCGCCTGCGACTTTGCCTGCTTTCAGAGCATCCGCCAAAGCGGCCTCATCAACCAACCCGCCGCGCGCGCAGTTTATGATCCGCACGCCGTCTTTCATTTTGGTGATGGCGTCTGCGTCAATGATCTTGCGTGTTTTGTCTGTCAGCGGCACATGCAGCGTAATGAAATCGGCCCGCGCAAACAGCTCGTCCAAATCGACCTTGGTCACGCCAAGTATGGCTGCGCGTTCGTCCGACAAGAAGGGATCGTAGG
>JAHRVD010000020.1 GCA_019090845.1 Marinosulfonomonas sp. | reverse complement strand
TCGGCCAGATCCTTGTTCACATCGGTCTGAAACTGCTCCCACGTGAATTCACTGTCCGAACTTTCGGGCGCGTGGGATAGCAACCACCAGCGCCAATAATCGGCGGGCAGGATTTCCAGCGCCTGATCCAGAAATACGCCGCGCCCCTGACTGGTGGAAAACTGGCCGCCATCATAGTTCAGGAAATTGAAGGATTTGATGTAATCGACCAGCTTCCAAGGCTCGCCCGAGCCCATGATCGTGGCCGGGAACGACAGGGTGTGAAACGGCACATTATCCTTGCCCATGAACTGCACGTAACGCACATCATCGGCGCCCATATCGGTGCGCCACCAGCGCTGCCAGTCGGCATCGGGGCGCCCATTTGCATCGGCCCATTCGCGGGTGCCGGCGATATATTCAATCGGTGCATCGAACCAGACATAAAAAACTTTGCCTTCCATGCCCGGCCAGTCTTTATCGCCGTTTTTGACAGGAACGCCCCAGTCCAGATCGCGGGTGATACCCCGGTCGCGCAGACCATCCCCGTCGCGCAGCCATTTTTTGGCGATCGAGGTTGTCAGCACCGGCCAGTCGCCTTTGGTGTCGATCCAGGCGTCCAGTTTATCCTTCAGGGCGGATTGGCGCAGGTAAAGATGCTTGGTCTGGCGCACTTCCAGATCGGTCGAGCCGGAAATGGCCGAGCGCGCATCGATCAGCTCGGTCGGGTTCAGCTGTTTGGTGCAGTTTTCGCACTGGTCGCCACGGGCGCGGTCATAGCCGCAGTTGGGGCAGGTGCCCTCGATATAACGATCCGGCAGAAAACGTCCGTCGGCGTTGGAATAGACCTGCTCTTCGGTGACTTCCTCGATCAGGCCATTTTCGGCCAGCCGTCCGGCAAAATGCTGGGTGAGGGCGTGGTTTTGCGGGCTGGACGAGCGGCCGAAATAGTCAAAGGATAGGCGAAACCCGCGGGCGATCTCGGCCTGAACCTCGTGCATTTGGGCGCAATATTCGTCCACCGGCTTGCCTGCCTTGGCAGCGGCAAGTTCTGCCGGGGTGCCATGCTCGTCGGTGGCGCAGATGAACATCACCTCATTGCCGCGCGCGCGCATATACCGGGCATAAAGGTCCGCCGGAAGCTGGCTGCCCACTAGCGTGCCAAGATGTTTGATCCCGTTGATATAGGGGATTGCCGAGGTGATAAGTATTCGTGCCATGCGCCTGTCCGTTTTGATCCGGGCCGGTTTAGCGCAAGGAATTGCCAAGGGCTAGCGCCGATCCCTTAAGCGCGAAAACAACCGGCCCACCATGAAAGATGTGCGCGGGGCAAAAACATAGGACGTGCGTTCTTTTTGCGCGGGCCGTGCCCGCGTGCGGATAATGCTAAAGACGATCAGCACCCCGTGGGCGGCGGAAATAAACCAGAACATTGCCGAGGGGCCGAACCGCTCGATCAGGCCCGAGGTAACAAAGGGGCTGGCGATGGCACCAACGGCGTATAAGAACATCAGCGCGGCGGACAGTTCCACCCGCTCGTCGTTGGTGGCAAAATCGTGGGCGTGGGCGGTGGCGACCGAATAGATCGGGAAGGTGGTAAAACCAAACACCGCCGCTGACAGCATTACCGCCTGCGTTCCGCTTTGGTTAACTGTGACAGTCAGTGCGCAGGCCGCCATCGCTGCTGCCGATAACATCACCAGCACCCATCTGCGGTCAAACTTGTCTGCCAGCCAGCCGGCGGGGTATTGCGCCACGGCCCCGCCCAGCACGAAGGCGGCAAGAAACAGGGCGATCTGCTCGGTGTTCAGCCCAACCTCGATGCCGTAAACCGGCCCGACCATACGAAACGCGGCGGTGGTCAACCCGGCGGTGACAACAGCGGCCGCTGCCAGCGGTGAGCGTGACCAGGCCATGCCCGGACGCAATCGCAGGGCGGCAGGTGTTTGGGGTTGCACAGCGCGGGTCAGCGCCAGCGGAACCAGTGCAGCGCAGCACAAAAGCGCCAGTAAGTTATAGGAAATATAGCTGCTTGGCTCGAGCACGCCGATCATCAACTGCGCCCCAAGCGAGCCGACGATGTCCACAACCCGGTATATGCCCATGGTTCGCCCACGGGTTTCATTGGTGACTTTGGCCTGCATCCACGCCTCGATCACCGTGTAGCAGCCGGCAATGCAAAACCCCGACATAATCCGGAAAATCGCCCACGCAACAGAGTCGATCCACAGCATATGGGCGATGATCCCGATGGTGCCAATTGCCGTGAAGGCCGAAAACGTGCGCGAATGCCCAACCGAGGCCATCAGGCGCGGTGCCCACCAGCAGCCGATGAAAAACCCAAAGAAATGGGCAGAACCGAGCAGGCCCACCTCTGATCGGGTGAACCCGGTTTTCAGGCCCGACAGAGCATCCAGCGGCCCGAGCCCCCCGGTGCCCAGTTGCAGCAGGACGACCGAGGCGAAAAGCGCGATGAGGGATATCAATAAACGCATGGGGCGGGCCTGTTTTTGTTTGGTTTTCTCAGTTTGCACCGATGACGCATTTGCGCTGTTGCAGCGGCGACCTTGTGGTGTCGGTTTTGACGTCTGGCACGGTGTTGTTAAAATGCGCACC
>JAHRVD010000400.1 GCA_019090845.1 Marinosulfonomonas sp. | reverse complement strand
CCCCCGGAAACTCTGCACAAACAAACTCACGTGCGCTTTTCCACCCAAGGCAACACCTAACGTAAACCTTTCGTTAGGCAAGAAAATAAGGCGCCCTAAACGGTGTGTCCTTAAATTAGAAACAGTTAACCTACATTAGCGTTTCTAATGTAACCTTGTCAGAACGGTTAATGTTAAGGACAAATATTGACCTTCTTTACGAAAAAGCCTCTTTTCCACTCATGGATGACACTAAGACCGAAATCGCCGCGCTTCGTGAAGAGATACACAAGCTAAATTCACATCGATTTGTCCGCGTGCACAATTCACTGATCCGGCTGCTACTGTTCCAGTTTATACGCGGGCTGGCCTTTGGACTGGGCACAGTTATCGGCGCGACGATACTTGTATCGGTGGTGGTTGTGATGCTTTCAAAAATTGACTTTCTGCCAATCATCGGTGACTGGGCCAGCGAGATTGCCCGTCAGATAGAGGCTGACAACTAAGAAAAGCCTTTTCTTTCGCGCCATTGCCCCCTATACGCGCGCATCTTGCTGCCTAAAGCGGCAAGAATATCTCCACGGGCTTTGCTGGACGACATCCCGGCTTGCGCCATTAACCCTTAATCTCAAAGGAGACCCCGATGTCGATTACTGCTGAAGAAAAGCAACGCGTGATGAAGGAATTTGCAACCAAAGAAGGCGACACAGGTTCGCCCGAAGTTCAGGTTGCCGTTTTGTCATCGCGGATTGCCACGCTCACCGAGCACTTCAAATCCCACAAAAAGGATAACCATTCCCGCCGTGGTCTTTTGATGATGGTCGCACAGCGCCGTAAACTGCTGGATTATGTCAAAGGTAAAGACGAAGCGCGCTATCAGTCGCTGATCGAACGTCTCGGCCTGCGCCGCTAAGCGCAAACCTTACCGAATACAGAACGACCAGAACGCGCCCCAAGGGGTGCGTTTTTGTTTGTGGGGTCGACCTATCGTTTTGGGCGACTTTTACGCCACAGAGGGCAGTTCCCGGACCTCGGGGTGGGTGCAAAGCGCCCTCCCCATGGGGGAGGTCCGGGCGCTGCCCGGCATTGCCGGGAGAGGACATCTTTCAACGGCTGGCCTGAGATCATATTGACATCGCCGCACACAATATGTTCTCATAATGTTCTGATGCGGTGATTATATCTTCTAAGGGGAAATTGTTCGATGATTAAGGGAAGTTGTTGCTGCAAAGCCGTCAAATTTGAGCTGCTGAATGAACCGTCAATGGTCGGCACCTGTCACTGCTCTAGGTGCCGTAAGGTTGGCGCAAGCGCCATTGCATTTGTTAAGAAAGAGGACCTAAAATGGATTGAGGGTCGAAGCCACGTTCAGCTTTTCGAACCTACTGCTCCTTATATTTATGGTCGCTGCTTCTGTAATATCTGCGGCACATCACTTGGTGAAATACTGTCCACTGAGGACAGTTTTCCAATCGCAGCCAATGCCCTTGACGGAGACCTCAATCTGAAAAACCAGTTCCATGAGTTTGTTGGCGAAAAGCCCTCATGGTATGAAATTTGCGACAATGCACCTCAGAACGACAAGCATCCGCAGACATCCTAATCTCTACAGTACGGACAAGGTGGTCATGTTGCGCTGCTTCTAACAGGTCAGCGGCGGGGCCCGCGCGTTTCACTACAAATACCATGCCCCTTCCCATCCCCCCTTTTTTCCGCTAAACGCGCGCAATCTGAGACGTGGTGCCCTGACCCCGGCACCCATAATGGATAAATCAGGGGTCGGCGGCAATTCGGCCGCCAGGAAAACGCGGGACCCGGGAAGGCTCGGGAGTGCCCGCATATAGGAAACGATACATGTTCAACGTAACAAAAAAATCCATGCAGTGGGGCGAAGAAACGCTGACACTGGAAACGGGCAAGGTTGCCCGACAGGCCGACGGTTCGGTTATTGCCACGCTTGGCGAAACCTCTGTTATGGCCAACGTAACTTTTGCAAAAACGCAAAAGCCCGGGCAGGATTTCTTCCCGCTGACAGTTCACTACGGTGAAAAATACTATGCCGCCGGTAAAATTCCGGGTGGCTTCTTTAAACGTGAAGCACGACCAACTGAAAAAGAAACACTGACAAGCCGCCTGATCGACCGTCCGATCCGCCCCTTGTTTGTGCCGGGCTTCAAAAACGAAGTTCTGCTGATCTGCACCGTTCTGTCGCATGATCTGGTCAATGACCCGGATATGGTAGCGATGATCGCTGCGTCCGCCGCGCTGACAATCTCCGGCGCACCATTTATGGGCCCAATTGGCGCCTGTCGCGTTGGTTTTGAGGGTGGCGACTATATCCTGAACCCTGAAATCGACGACATGCACAACCTGCGCAACAATCCTGATCAGCGTCTTGATCTTGTTGTTGCCGGCACCAAAGACGCCGTGATGATGGTTGAATCCGAAGCATACGAACTGTCCGAAGCTGAAATGCTGGGTGCGGTCAAATTCGCACATGAGCAAATCCAACCGGTGATCGACCTGATCGTTGATCTGGCCGAAGATTGCGCCAAAGAGCCGTTTGATTATCAGGCACCCGATTACGCCGATCTGTCCAAGGCTGTTGCCAAGGCAGGCGAAAAGGACATGCGCAAGGCGTTCAAAATCACCGACAAGCAGGAACGCACTGCGGCCGTTAGCGCGGCACGCGACGTGATAAAGGCTGCATTGTCTGACGATCAGTTGGCTGACATCAACCTTGGTTCTGCGATGAAGGGCCTGGAAGCAGGCATTCTGCGCGGTGACGTGGTGAAAACCGGCAAGCGGATTGATGGTCGTGATACCACGACTGTTCGCCCGATTGTTTCAGAAACCGGTTTGCTGCCACGAACACACGGTTCGGCCCTGTTCACCCGTGGCGAAACGCAGGGGCTGGTTGTGACCACGCTTGGCACCGGCGACGACGAACAGATGATCGACGCGCTGCAGGGCATGTATAAGAGCAACTTCATGCTGCATTATAACTTCCCGCCTTATTCGGTTGGCGAAGTTGGCCGCTTTGGTTTCACTGGCCGTCGCGAAATCGGCCACGGAAAACTGGCATGGCGCGCTCTTCAGGCAGTTCTGCCTGCGGCGACCGACTTTCCTTATACGGTTCGTGTTGTGTCTGAGATCACTGAAAGCAACGGATCGTCTTCGATGGCGTCTGTTTGTGGTGGTTCTTTGTCGATGATGGATGCGGGTGTTCCGCTGAAAGCACCGGTTGCTGGTGTGGCCATGGGCCTGATCATGGAAGACAGCGGCGACTATGCGATCCTGACAGACATTCTGGGTGACGAAGACCACCTTGGCGATATGGATTTCAAAGTAGCAGGCACCGAAAACGGCATCACTTCGCTGCAAATGGACATTAAGATCGCCGGCATCACGCCAGAGATTATGGACAAAGCACTGGCTCAGGCCAAAGACGCGCGTCTGCATATTCTGGGTGAGATGAGCAAGGCACTGTCAGAGACTTCCGATTTCTCTGTTCATGCTCCGCGCATTGAAACGATGCAGGTTCCAACTGACAAGATCCGTGAAGTTATCGGGTCCGGTGGCAAAGTGATCCGCGAGATCGTCGAAGTGTCCGGTGCCAAGGTTGATATCAACGACGAAGGTATCATCAAGATCGCGTCGCCAAATGGTGAAGCAATCAAGAAGGCCTATGACATGATCCACGCGATTGTGGCTGAGCCGGAAGAAGGCGTGATCTACAAGGGCACGGTTGTAAAGATCGTGGACTTTGGCGCATTTGTTAACTTCTTTGGCAAGCGTGACGGTCTGGTGCATGTGTCCCAGATCGAAAACCGCCGTCTGAACCATCCGTCGGATGTGTTGAAAGAAGGTCAGGAAGTCTGGGTCAAGCTGCTTGGCTTTGATGACCGTGGCAAAGTTCGCCTGGCAATGAAAATGGTTGATCAGGAAACTGGCAAAGAAGTTTCGGAAAATAAAGACGAAGCCTGAATTTGCAGCCAACCTAAACTAAAAAAGGCCCCGGTTTTCCGGGGCCTTTTCTGTTGGAATGTCGTGGACCCCTAGCTTGGGTCTTTTGCAAATCGCAAGTAGGGTAATTTGATATCCAGATCGCCGTATTTTTCTTTTGCCTGATCATCATTCAACGACAGTGCCACGATCACATCCTGACCGGGAACCCAATTCGCCGGTGCGGCCAATGGTTTTCCATCCGTCATGATCAATGCATCCAGAGCGCGCAAAATCTCTGCGAAGTTGCGCCCGATTGTCATTGGGTATGTCATCGAAAGCCGTAGCTTTTTGTCTGGTCCAATGATGAAAACGGATCGAACAGTAGCCGAGTCTGCTGGCGTGCGTCCGTCTGGCAAATAGGCCTCTGCCGGAAGCATATCAAACAGTTTTGCGACTTTTAGATCCTCATCTGCGATGATCGGAAAGCCTGCTTTGGTGCCTGCGAAACCTTCGATATCACCTTTCCATTTCTTGTGATCCTCTACACCATCCACCGAAATTCCGATGACCTTTGTATTTCGCTTTGCCCATTCATCCGCCAATTGCGCGACAGCGCCAAATTCGGTTGTGCACACCGGGGTGAAATCCTTGGGGTGCGAAAACAAAATGGCATAGCTGTCACCGATCCAGTCGTGAAAACTGATAGCGCCCTCACTGGTGTCGGCATTAAAATCAGGAACCAAATCATTTATCCTAAGAGCCATCAGAGCATCCTTTCCAAACGTATAAAATCATCATTGCGTAAAACGGTCACACCGAAGGTGGCATACTAAGCTACCCCCGAAACTTGGACACTGACCTAGGCTATGCGAATTCGCTCCGCAAGCAAAGTCAGAACGGGCATTTAGCGGAAATTGACATGCCCGCACCGCCATCAGGATGAAGAAACCTTAGGTTTTCGGCATGCAGCATCAACCGGGGCGCCTCACGCGCTCGCCCCGTTGCGTAGAAGGGATCGCCTAAGATCGGGTGACCAATTTCCAACATATGGACCCGAAGTTGGTGGCTGCGTCCGGTTTTGGGATACAGGCGCATCCTCGTTCCGTTTTCCGTATGGCGGACAACCCGCCAATCAGTTTGCGCCGCCCTGCCGTTTTCATGGTCCACCTTTTGTTTGGGGCGGTTTTCCCAGTCAACGATCAAAGGCAGATCAACAGTTCCGGTTCGTGGCACGACTTTGCCCCAGACTTCGGCCACATAGGTTTTCTTGGTTCGGCGTTTTTCAAACTGTTGCCCAAGGTGCTTTTGTGCAGCAGGTGACAGCGCGAATATCATGACGCCTGATGTGTCACGATCCAACCGGTGCACAAGCAATGCCTCGGGGAAAACGCGCTGGACCCGTTCAATCAGGCAGTCCGACAGATGCGCGCCTTTGCCAGGAACCGAAAGCAGGCCGGACGGCTTGTCGACCAGCAGAACCTGGTGGTCATGGTGCAGTATTTTTAGCGATTCCTGGGGTGGATTATAGTCAGCACTCATCAGACCCGTTCAATTGCAATTGCTGTGCCTTCGCCCCCACCAATGCAAATCGCTGCAACACCGCGCTTTAGGTCCCGCGTTTCCAGCGCATTCAGTAACGTGACAATAATCCTTGCCCCAGACGCCCCGATGGGATGCCCCAAAGCGCAGGCACCACCGTGGATATTTACTTTGTTCCGCGACAAGCCCATTTCCCGCATGAAAACGATCGGCACAACGGCAAAGGCTTCGTTCACTTCCCAAAGGTCAACATCTTTGACGTCCCATCCGACGCGTTCGAGCAGCTTTTGTGCAGCCGGGATTGGGGCGGTGGTGAACCAACCGGGGGCTTGTGCGTGGCTGGCATGCCCAACAATACGCGCACGCGCTTTCAAACCACTTGTCTGGGACGATATAACAAGCGCCGCTGCGCCGTCCGAAATCGAAGAAGAATTTGCCGCCGTCACCGTGCCATCTTTGCGAAATGCAGGCTTTAGGTTCGGGATTTTGTCGGGTCGCGCATTGCCCGGTTGCTCGTCTTGGGAAACGACAACAGGACCGGACCGCTGGTTTACGGTCACCGATGCAATTTCTGCATCAAAGGAACCCGATTTCTGCGCGTCCAGCGCATTTTGCAGCGATTCCAGCGCGTAATCATCCTGCTCGGCCCGAGAAAATTGAAAGGCCTCGACGCAATCTTCGGCAAATGTTCCCATCAAGCGCCCCGGCTCGTAAGCATCTTCCAAGCCATCAAGAAACATGCTGTCCAACACGTTGCTATGCCCGATCCGCGCCCCGTTGCGATACTTTGGCAGCAAATAAGGGGATAACGTCATGTTTTCCATGCCGCCAGCGACAGCAACCTTACTTTGACCCAAGGCGATCTGATCAAAGGCGACCATCGCGGCCTTCATTCCCGATCCGCACATCTTATTTAGCGTCGTGGCAGGAACGTCTTCGCCCAATCCTGCCGCGAACCCGGCCTGTCGGGCCGGTGCCTGTCCCTGCCCGGCTGGCAGCACGCATCCCATGACCAACTCTTGGACATCAACAGGATCAACCTGCGCTTCATTTAGTGCCTGAGCAATTGCCACCCCGCCAAGTTCAGACGCCGGAACATCCGAAAAAACACCCTGAAATCCACCCATCGGAGTCCTGCTGGCCCCGGAAATAAAGACATCTTTCATCGCTTAACCTCACAGTTTTTGTGCCCAAGCACACAGAATGATAACCTTTGCCATTTAGCCTGCCCACTAACAAGATTGCAAAGGGGATGCGATGAATCTGGTTTCTGAAATGTGTGACGGGGTTTTGATTATTACCGCCCACGAAGACAGGATCAACGCCGCAGGTGCGGTTCAATTCAAAGACCGCATGCGCGAGTTGACGCAAAATGCAACATCACGCGTCCTGCTGAACCTCGAACATGTGAATTTCGTCGACAGCAGCGGCCTTGGCGCGATTGTAGGGTCGCTGAAACAAATGCCACAAAATGCAACGTTGGAACTGGCAGCGCTGACACCAGCCGTCGAAAAGGTGTTTCGCCTGACACGAATGGATTCAGTATTTGCCGTCCACACCGATACCGCCACGGCGATTGGCGAAGATCGCCAAGCTGGCTAGTTCGACCTTCGAAAGCCTCGATGATAAACCGCCAAAGTGACATCCACGACGAAACGTTGCTTCATTTGCATTTTGCCAGTGATCCGGAATCGGTTGGTGGCGCTGTGGAACGCACAATGACAGCATTCGCGGCGCTGCAACTGTCAGATGACGACCAATCGACAACAGAGCTCGTCCTTGTGGAGGCGATCAACAATATTGTCGAACATGCCTATCAGGAACGGCCCGACGGCCCGATTGAACTACTTTTAATCCGGTCACGTTCTCGTATCCGTTGCGGCCTAACCGACAAGGGCGTCCCGATGCCCGAAGGAAAACCGCCCGCCCCAACGCACCACAATCTGGATTGTGCCATCACCGACCTGCCGGAAGGCGGGTTTGGGTGGAACATAATTCGCGAATTGGGGCAAAATGTAAAATACTACCGGCAGAATGGTGAGAACCACTTGTCTTTTGATTTACATTTCAGTGACCTGGCTACTGGGGACCTACATTTACCACGCCACCTGTAGATGTCGAATTTTTGTGAAATACCTCTTTCCCGATCATCCAAAAGAAATCAAAAAAGTTGGTTTGCCGCCAAAAAGCCGCAAATGGTCCACAGTCGGGACAGAATGCACAGCAATAACGGCCTTGTAGCTGCATATAGCTTCCCTCGGCGCTGCGTTTAACAGCCCCCACCCAGTTCGTAGCGTCGAGGCTCTACTTTTCCCCAAATCAGGTTGGTTTTCTCCGTTGTCGCCCCTAGGGTCACGGCAGCTTTATGGAGTCCACCAATGCGCGATTTCCACCTGCCTGGTCGATCGGCCGTTTTTGCAACAAACGGTATGTGCGCCACATCACACCCGCTTGCTGCACGCACAGCCGTGCGAATACTGGAAGACGGCGGAAACGCAGTCGATGCCGCCATCGCAGCTGCAGCACTGTTGGGTATTTGCGAACCACAAATGACCGGTATCGGCGGCGATTGCTTTGTGCTGCTAAAGCCCGCCGGGTCTGAAGATATTATTGCCCTCAATGGGTCGGGCCATGCGCCAAAGGCACTTCGCGCCGCACAAATGCGTGCCAGAGGCCTTTCGGAAGTGCCGCTGGGTGGACCGGAAGCCGTTACAATTCCCGGCGCGGTCGATGCCTTTTGCCGGCTATCTGCCGATTGGGGGAAAATTGGCCTTGCCGCCAGCCTTGCACCCGCCATCCACTACGCCCAAGAGGGCGTTCCAGTTGCACCGCGCACTGCTTTTGATTGGTCGATTCATCAGGCGAGACTACAGGGCGAAGCTCGTAAATTTTATCTTCACAACGGCAAGGCCCCCACCGTCGGGCAGCTTTACCGCCACCCCCGTCAGGCTGAAGTTCTGCGAAAGATCGCCAGACAGGGTAGGTCTGCATTTTACGAGGGCGAAGTAGCCCAAGACATGGTGGCTTCGCTGAACGCCGTTGGCGGTTGCCACACGCTGGACGATTTCGCACAGTGCGTCAGCAACTATACCGACCCCATTTCGGGCACCTACAAGGGCACCGAACTGGTCGAGCATCCACCCAACGGACAGGGTGCGACCGCGATTCTGCTGGCAAATATTCTAACCCATTTCGATATTGCGACGATGGACCCGTTTGGGGCGCAAAGAACCCACATCGAAGCTGAGGCAACCAAGCTTGCCTATGATGCGCGGGATCGCTTTTTGGCGGATGCAGATTACACTGCCCGGCTGGATCACATGGTGGCGCCAGAAACGGCGACCGCATTGGCCGCGCTGATTGATCCAAAATCGGTAATGTCGATATCGCGCCAAGTGACAGGACGCGTGCACAAGGACACGGTTTATCTGACAGTTGTGGACAAGGACCGAATGGCAGTCTCGCTGATCTATTCCATCTTCAACGCGTTCGGCTCGGGGTTGTGTTCTTCTGAATACGGCGTCCTGTTTCATAACCGCGCCACCGGGTTCACGCTTGAACAAGGGCACCCGAACGAGGCAGCAGGTGGCAAACGCCCGATGCACACCATCATCCCGGGCATGTTGCGAAAAGACGGGAAAGTTACCACGCCTTTCGGCGTAATGGGCGGCGCTTATCAGGCCAACGGGCATGTGCGGTTTTTGACGAACATGGTCGACTTTGACCTGAACCCGCAATCCGCGATAGACGCCCCCAGGGCATTTGCCCAAGGAAACGCACTGAGCATCGAGCGCGGCTATGGCGACAATGTGGTGCAGGAGCTTGTGGCCCTTGGTCACAAAGTCACCGTGCCAAATGCCCCGATCGGTGGCGCACAGGCGATACATATTGACAATAGGAACGGTGTCCTTTTGGGTGCTTCTGACCCGCGGAAAGACGGCGCAGCAATAGGATACTGACATGGCAATAACACCCGTAAAAGAATTGGTCCGTCTGGCCAAAGAGCAAATTGAAACGATCCCCGCGCAACAGGCACAAGATGCCGTAGAGGCCGGCACAGCGATGCTGATCGACATTCGCGATGTGCGTGAGTTGAACCGCGACGGCAGAATCCCCGACGCCTTTCACGCACCGCGCGGAATGCTGGAATTCTGGTTTGACCCCGACAGCCCCTATCACAAGCCTGCTCTGGTCACCGACAAAAAACTGATTTTGTTCTGCGCCAGCGCATGGCGCTCAGCCCTGTCTGTCAAAGCACTGCAAGAAATGGGCGTCGAAAATATCGCCGAGCTTGAGGGCGGATTTTCTGCGTGGCGCAAAGCTGAACGTCCGGTCGACGTTTAGTTTAGCTGAAAATCCAAAGGATATTGCCCGTCTTCAAATTCACCAAAAAGGTCGGGTAAATCCGGGTGATCTACCGGCTTGCCAGAATAATCGGCAATAAGATTCTGTTCAGAAACGTAGGCGACGTAAAAGTTTTGGTCGTTCTCTGCCAGCAAGTGGTAAAACGGTTGGTCCTTGGACGGGCGACTTTCTTCTGCAATTGCAGCATACCACTCGTCCGAATTGGAAAACATGGCATCAACATCAAAGACAACACCGCGAAACGGATGTTTCCGGTGTCGGACAACTTGGCCCAGATGATATTTTGCGCGCGACTTCAGCATCAAGTTGCAACCCCCATAGCCTGTTAGTAGACCCTGCGTTGCGGTTTTGTCTATTCGATTTACCAATTTTCAAGGAAACAGTCTGTGAACCTAATACTGACAGTTCTGGAAATCGTGGCCCCTGTTTTTCTGCTGGCTGGGATCGGATTCACGTGGGTAAGGCTTGGATTTGAGTACCGTCTGGAGTTTGTGACCCGGCTTGCGATGACCCTTGCTGTGCCCTGTCTGATTTTTACCTCTTTGATGAAAACCGAAATTGAACCGGCCATGTTATCGACCGTCTCGATCGCAACGATTGTTGCCTACGCCTTGGTAACGTTGGGTGCGTTTATTCTGGTCAAACTGTTTGGAATTGATGTTCGGACTTTTCTGGCACCGCTGATATTTGGGAACACCGGAAACCTTGGATTTCCGCTCGCTCTTTTTGCGTTTGGCGAGGAAGGGCTAAGCTATGCAGTGGTGATTTTTGCGATCATGGGGGTTTATTCGTTTACTTTCGGCGTCTGGATCGTGTCGGGTGGCGGTTCCATCCTGAAAGTCCTGAAGGAACCGCTGGTTGGCGCTGCAGTTCTGGGGGGCTTGTTTTTGTGGCAGGGATGGGAAACTCCGCTATTTCTGACAAATGCGCTGCAGTTGGTCGGGCAGATGGCAATACCGGTGATGTTGATAACGCTCGGCGTGGCATTGGCCCGGCTTTCGCCAAAGCGGTTGTGGTTTCCAACCCTCCTTTCAGTCATCAAAGTTGCCCTATGTGTGGGTATTGCCAGTGGTGTCGGCCTTTGGTTCAATCTTCCCCCCGTCGCGTTCGGAGTGTTCGTTTTACAAGTCTCCACACCGGTCGCGGTCACCAGCTATATGTTGGCGACAAAATACGGTGCTGACGCAGACTCTGTTGCCGGGCTGGTCGTTGTTTCAACTTTGCTTGCAGTGATCACTATACCGCTTACCCTCGCATTTTTGATCTGAAGTCGCGCCATTTCCCATTCACGTCCCTCAGGAAATCGGTTAGTCTGAAAAAAAAGCGAGAGGCAGATGAGCAGACTTCTTCGCATGTTTGTATTGTTGGCGTTTGTGGCAGCCTGTGGCGGTGGAAATTATTCCATCCCGCGGAACCTGAATAATGCATGCAGTATTCTGAAACAGCGCCCGACCTATTTGAAAGCGATGCAACGCTCGCAACATAAATGGGGCATTCCGCTGCATGTTCAGATGGCAACCATCCATCAGGAAAGCAAATTCCTTGGGAATGCGCGGACACCTTACAAGTATGTTCTTGGTGTAATCCCAATGGGGCGCCAAAGCTCGGCCTACGGATACAGTCAGGCGTTGGACGGCACTTGGGATGATTACCGCAAAGAAACCAACAGTTGGGGCGCTCGCAGAGATGACATCTATGACGCCACCGATTTCATCGGTTGGTACATGGCGCAATCCACCGAAGATTTAGGGATATCGCCTTTGGACGCCTCGAACCAATATCTGGCCTATCACGAGGGGCGAACCGGATACGCAAGACGCTCATATCGCTCTAAATCTTGGTTGACGAGGATTTCTGCGAATGTCGGGGCACAATCTGAATTGTATCAGCAACAATTGCTCTCATGCACCTAGACCACCTACAACCCGCGGTCTTCCACTTCGGCGGCTATGTTGAACAATCGCTGACTTAGCGAAACACCTGTTGCCAGTTGCCCCAGAATAACTGTGGTTTTTTGTCCTGTTCCGTCGATCACCACCCATTGGCGCAACTCTACCGGATTGCCGGTAAAAACCATT
>JAHRVD010000399.1 GCA_019090845.1 Marinosulfonomonas sp. | reverse complement strand
TTGGGAAACGTGGCAGACCGGCTGATCTATGGGGCGGTTGCGGACTTTTTGAACATGTCCTGCTGCGGAATTAACAATCCATATGCGTTCAATGTGGCTGATATTGCGGTTTTCGCGGGTGCAATTGGGCTGATCTTGTTTGCCGGAAACAAAAAGTCGACGTGACGGCCCGGAAATGATCCGCTACAAACGCCAAAAGCGTGGAGTGGCTTTAATGCGGGAATTGATTTTCAAAGGCGGTCTGGCCCTTTTGGCTGTGCTGTTGCTGACGGCTTGTGGCAGCAAGGATCGCCCGCTTCTGCTGGCCGGGCAAAAGGTTGACAGCCCCGATGAATTTCTGGTGCTGCCCAGCAAGTCACTTGAAGCACCCAAAAGCTATTCGGAACTGCCGACGCCGACACCGGGCGCGGGAAATTTGACGGACCCCACACCACATGCCGATGCCAGTGTTGCGCTGGGCGGCAGGGCGGCGGCAGGAAACGGCGCTGCTGATGGTGCGATTGTGAATTTTGCGTCTCGCTACGGTGTTCAGGCCGATATCCGTCAGGTTTTATCGGCAGAAGATCAAAAGCGCCGACGCGCCCGAGGCGGTATCCTGACCCGGTTCCGGTTGGTGGGGAACAGGTATTTTCTGATCTACACCGACGATATTCTGGATCAACACAAAGAATTGCGACGCCTGCGGTCGCTGGGTGTTGTGACACCAACTGCGTCACCCAATTAGTCCTGACAACCAATCACATTTTGAAGAGCCGCTTGATGTGTCGGGAAACGCAGTTATCTAGACAGTCTGACAACGTACTGGATTGCCAATGCACCGCTTGATTGCCTTAATGATTTCTTTGTTTGCCCTGACCCAATCCGCCCGCGCGGCCCAGATCACTTCGTTTAGCCTTGAGAATGGTATGGATGTCGTCGTGCTTGAAGATCACCGGGCACCGGTTGTGTCGCATATGGTGTGGTATCGCGTTGGTGCGGCCGACGAACCGGTCGGGAAATCCGGGATCGCGCATTTTTTGGAACATCTGTTGTTCAAAGGAACCGACGATATGGAGGCGGGCGAGTTTTCGGCCACCGTCGCGCGAAACGGTGGGTCGGACAATGCGTTTACCAGTTGGGACTATACCGCGTATTTCCAGCGGATCGCAGCAGACCGTCTGGGCCTGATGATGCGGATGGAAGCGGATCGGATGCGCGATCTGGAAATGACGGAAAATGACGTCCGCACCGAACGCGATGTCATTCTGGAAGAACGCGGGCAACGTGTAGATAGCAATCCGGGCTCATTGTTCTCTGAACAAATGCGCGCGGCACAATACCTGAATCACCCTTACAGTATTCCGATAATTGGCTGGCGCCACGAGATGGAGCAGCTGAACCGCGATGATGCATTTTCATTTTATCAGCGATACTACGCGCCCAATAATGCCATCCTGATCGTAGCCGGAGACGTCTATCCAGATGATGTGCGCCGACTTGCGATTGAAAATTATGGCCCCTTGTTGCCCACGCTGGACTTACCGGATCGTATGCGCCCGCAAGAGCCGCCACAGTTGTCTGAACGGCGTTTGTCGTATTCGGATCCACGGGTAGCCCAACCTTATGTTACCCGCAGCTACCTTGCGCCAGAACGCGATAGCGGCGATCAGATCCAAGCCGCAAAATTGGAAATGCTGGCCGCTTTATTGGGGGGCTCGGGGGCAACATCGGTTCTGGGGCAAAAGCTGCAATTTGAATCAAAGCAGGCGATCTATACTTCCGCGTTTTATGGCGGCACTTCGCTGGATGACACGACTTTTGGGCTGGTCATGGTCCCAACACCGGATGTCAGCCTTGAAGACGCCGAAGTCGCTTTGGATCAGGCAATCGCAGAGTTCATGGACGAAGGTGTGGACAGCGAACAATTCGCCCGGATCAAAATGCAGTTACGGGCGTCGCGGATTTACGGCGAGGATAATATTGAATCGCTGGCCCGTCGTTATGGCGCAGCACTTTCGTCCGGGCTGACGATTGCCGATATCGAGGCTTGGCCGGATATTTTGCAGTCAGTCAGCGAACAGGATGTAA
Organism: Marinosulfonomonas sp.; assembly: GCA_019090845.1. GTDB lineage: Bacteria > Pseudomonadota > Alphaproteobacteria > Rhodobacterales > Rhodobacteraceae > NORP110. Next base: position 855 of record JAHRVD010000399.1, on the reverse strand, counting down.
TGGACGCCGCCAGAGCGATATTTGATGTCAACAAAGCCGTTACCGGCTGGGTCATGCCGCCCAAAGGAAACGGGGCGACACAATGAAACGTTTGTTTGCGCTCATTTTCCTGACTTTTGCATCCACCGCCCCGCTTCACGCGGCTGTTGAGGTTCAGGAAGTCACCTCGCCCGGCGGTATCAAGGCTTGGCTGGTCGAAGAACATTCAATCCCATTTGTGGCACTTGAACTACGTTGGCGTGGTGGATCGGCGCTGGATGCACCGGGAAAACGCGGTGCAATCAACCTGATGACCGGTTTGTTGGAAGAAGGGGCAGCAGGCCTGAACGCGCAAGAGTTTTCTGAAGCGCGCGAAGAATTGGCGACCAGTTTTCAATACCGTGTCCACGATGACACCCTGTCAATCTCGGCTCGGTTCCTGACGGAAAATCGTGCGGCGGCTGTGGATTTGCTGCGCAATTCGATCATGTCTCCGGCTTTCAATCAGACAGCAATTGACCGCGTGCGCGGGCAGGTTCTGTCTGGTATCCGCGGCGGTCTGACGGACCCAAGCTCGATTGCCGGACAAAATTTCGACGCGATGGTCTGGGGCGATCATCCCTATGGCAGCGATCGCAGCGGTACCCAAGCCAGCGTCAACAATCTGACCCGCGATGATATTCTTGACGCGTATGACCGCGTGTTCGGGCTGGATCGGGTCTATGTCTCTGCGGTTGGTGATATTACCGCTGATGAGCTTGGCGCGCTGATGGATGTTTTGTTGGGCGATCTGCCAGAAAGCGGCGCACCTTCGGTGGGCCGGGCCGAGTATATGTTAACAGGCGGTGTCACCGTCATTCCGTTCGACACGCCGCA
>JAHRVD010000398.1 GCA_019090845.1 Marinosulfonomonas sp. | reverse complement strand
GTCGCAGCCCCATAAAGGTTTCGGTTGCAGCCAGATGGATAGCGGATCGGAATGCGTGGGCCATCGTTCTTGCTCACTTGAAAGGCAGGAATGGCCGGTGGCGATACCGTTTTCGGCATTGGCGGTTGTTCGAACGAGGCTGACGTCGATGACGCGCAATACCTCATAAGCTTCGAATATATTGCAACGCTCGCTTTGCAGCGGTCGGGGTGTTCCGTGCCAATGAGATTATCACTATGGCAAAGAATAGAAGTACAGATGCTGCACAAACTGCGTTCGGCAAATACCCTACCCACGCCAGCGTTCCGAGTTGCTGCGAATTCAGTGTATTGTACCAGATTGGCGGGCACTCATGCCCCGTAAATATTTCATTCAGTGCAAAAGTAAGAAAAATCGAAGTTGCGAAGCTCCAAAATGCGATGGTCAATGCCATCCGGTTCGGCGCAAGCCGGAGGTAATCCAGTACTTGCAATGTGATAAAGGCACTAAAAAAGTAACCAAAAATCCGTAACTGCGAGAACCAATGATGTAGGGTGACTTCAGTCCGCTCAAACTCAAATGTTGGGGAAAGTCCGTGCTGCAAACATATCCAAGTTCCATAACATGACCAAGCCAACGCTGCACTCAAGAATAGCACCGGCGGCTGTCCGTTCCTTCGCCAAATGATGTACGGCAGCGCAAGGATTGAGCTTAGGATCAGCAGATTAAGATACATCCAATAGTGATATAAAGCGACGACAGCTCAATCAATCCCTTCTGGGCGTTTGAAATGCATCATGACACGTCGGTTAGGGCTCAAAGCCGTCAATGACGGCGCCAGTCAACCTCCAGCCCACGAAAAACTGCGGGCAGTTGTTTGGGCAAATCCACGCGCCAGCAAGCCGGTGACGAAACCATTTCCGGCAAGGCAGCTGTGCGGACGAAGTTGCTGGTCTCCGCCAAGACATTTGGGTCACTTCTTTACAAATCCGTCGCCACGAAATTTCCGGTCATCGGGAAATATGAGGCCGCCAACTCAGCACGATGCTTGACATCAGGGTTGCTTGATCGAGCACGCGACGCTATCGCGCTATGAAACCCCACGGTTTCAATAATTGGTATCAAGCGACAAATATCGCGAAAGTTCCTAAGGGCTTTTGTATCAATCCGCTTCAAAATCAAGTTCTGAAGCATTGTTTTTTCAGTTTCGAAAAGACTCAGCCATTTTATCTTTCGAAGGAGCCGTGAGAGTGTATATCCTGACCTGAAATAATAGGGATCACACTCGACAAAACTGAAGGCGAACCGCCTTAACTCGTTGTCATCCTCTATGCCCTGAGCGATACAACAATCCACGAGTTCATCGACTTCCGAACGATATTCTCGAAAACGCTTTGCTGCTAATTGCCACTCACGCCTCGCAAATGCTGATTGGTCTCTACGATCAAAGTTTTCGTTCAATTGGGCATCAAGATTATTTAACACTTCTTCGTGTCGCTCGATCAGATATCTATATCTCTTCATGTTTTACTCATAACGCATTTTTTTGGTCGGAGTATAAATATGTATACTTAATCCTTTGGGCCCCAAACCAACATCTGACAAATCCAGTCAGCCTATAATCCCATCCCCAGTTCACGAAAAACTGCGGGCAGTTGTTCGGGCAGATCCTCGGCGATCAGGCCGGGGCCGAATTTCAGCGCGCATTCCACATGCAGCCATCCGGCGGTTTCTGCGGCCTGCTTTGACGCGAACCCACGTGCCAACAAGCCGGTGATAAACCCGGCCAGAACATCGCCCGAGCCTGCCGTTGCCAGCCACGGGGCGGACCGTTCGTAATGCGCCGAGTTGATCGAACAGCCCCCGTCCGGGTCCGCAATGACGGTATCGGCCCCCTTGAACAGCACCACGCAACCGGCGCGCGCTGCGGCCTCGCGGGTTGCGTCGACCTTGGAATAGGCCGGGCCCTTGGTGGCCGGGGCGTTCAGTTTCTCGGCGATATCCGGGAACAGGCGGGCAAATTCGCCAGCGTGGGGTGTCAGCACGCAGTTTTCGTGCAGCTTGCCAAACAGCGCGTCCGCCTCGTCAAACAACAGGATCGACAGCGCATCCGCATCCAGAACCAAGGGCATCCGGCTCTCCAAGGCAACCTGCACCAATGCCCGCTCTCGCTGGTCCTTGCCCAGCCCCGGCCCAAGGCACAGCGCATTGATCCGTTTATCTTTCAACGTTTGGGCCAACACGTCTGCGCTATCAATTTCACGCAACATGATCGCCGTTAGCTGCGCTGCATTTTCCGGCAAAGCCGTGTGACTGCATCCAACGCTCACCAGCCCTGCCCCGATGCGCAGCGCACCACGCGCCGCAAGACGCGCCGCACCGCCTTTGCCGGGGCCGCCAGATAGGATCAGGGCGTGGCCGTGGGTGTATTTGTGGTCATCGGAATCTTTTCGTAACCAACTTGGGTGACCCGGACCGCAGACACCTACGATTTTCTTACAGTTTTCTCTTCGCCAATTACTTGGCGCTTTCAAGCCAATTTCCTTGACCACCGTCCTCCCACAATATTCGGGCCCCGTGTCTAGGTAATGACCAATCTTTGCACTGTGAAATGATACTGTCAGATGTGCCGACGCTGCGAATCGATGGTGATTGTCATCGTGGGGAAAACTGCGGCCACTGTCGGCGCAAACGCCGCTCGGAATATCGACAGCAACGATCGCCGGGCGCCCAATCGCGTGACCTTGTTCAATTGCGAAGCATTCAATCATGTCTTCCATGTTCCAAAAGAGATCGCCAAATTCTCGCAGTCCGCGTTTTAATCCGGTCCCGAACAAAGCATCAACCAACAGTTCACACTGCCAGGTTCCGGATTCCTTCCAATCATCAAAAGGCAGCACCTTGCCCATCTCCCGCCACCGCTGATAATTCACCTTTGCGTCCGGCGGCAGTTTCCCCGCATCCCCATACAAAAACACCTCAACCTGCCAGCCCCATTCGTGCAACAGGCGCGCCACCACAAACCCGTCACCGCCGTTATTGCCCGGCCCGCACAGCACCACCGCCCGGTGGTCGGTTTTGGCCAGTTCAGGCCATTCCT
>JAHRVD010000397.1 GCA_019090845.1 Marinosulfonomonas sp. | reverse complement strand
TTGCATGGGCGGGGCTGGAACGTTTTCGCGCCGGGCATCGTGACGACATGTCCCTGTCAGCACGTCCGCGCTGGCCGCTGGACACAAACAGTCCGGCCCTGCTTGGGTCTGGCAAAAAAGGTGCCAAAGCATGAGTGATATTACCGTGTTTGGCGCCGGCGCATTCGGCACAGCGTTGGCGATTTCGCTGGCGCGGGATGGGCGCTCGGTCTCGCTGGTGGCACGCGATGCAGGCCACGCCAAAGAAATGGCCAAGACTGGCGAAAACTCTGCCCGCCTGCCCGGCCACCGCTTTCCGGAACTGCTGACACCGACCGCAGATACATCAAACCCTGCTCCGACCTGTCTGATGGCCGTTCCGGCACAAAGTCTGGCAGGTTACCTTGATCAAATCGCGCCAGACTTGGCCGATTCCTCAATTGTTGCCTGTTGCAAGGGCATTGACCTGACGACGGGTCTGGGTCCGACTGCGATTATCGGCAAATCCTGCCCCGATGCTATCGCTGCGATCCTGTCGGGGCCAAGTTTTGCGGTCGATATCGCCGCTGGTCTGCCGACAGCGTTAACGCTCGCCACGACCAACGGTTCTGATGCTGCGCGTTTGCAAGCGATGCTATCCACCAGCAATTTGCGGCTTTATACCAGCACTGATGTTGTCGGCACGGAACTTGGCGGTGCACTGAAAAATGTTATCGCGATCGCGGCAGGTGTTACCGTCGGTGCCGGCCTGGGCGAAAGCGCGCGCGCCGCCCTGATGACCCGCGGTTACGCTGAAATGAAACGTTTTGCCCAAAGTTATGGGGCGGATCCGTCGACCCTGTCCGGCCTGTCCGGCCTTGGCGATCTGGTGCTGACCTGCACATCGCAAAAGTCTCGCAACTACTCCTTTGGACTGGCGCTTGGAGCCGGGGAAACGACCGACACTTCCAAAACAGTCGAGGGTATTGCAACCGCCAAAATAGTGTCTAACATTGGAAAAAATCGGTGTATTGACATGCCCGTTACCAATGTTGTTGCCGCGCTGGTCGAAGATAAATTGACAGTTTCGCAGGCAGTTGAGATGTTGTTATCGCGCCCTCTCAGGAAGGAATAATTGTGCAATATTGGTTGTTCAAGTCAGAAGCGTCGACGTGGAGCTGGGAAGATCAGGTTGCCAAAGGCGCCGCCGGTGAAGAATGGGACGGCGTGCGCAATTATCAGGCACGAAATAACATGCGGCTGATGAAGATCGGTGATTTAGGATTTTTTTATCTTTCGCAAAAAGAAAAATCCGTTGTTGGCATTATTGAAGTTTGCGCGCTGGCCCACCCGGACAGCACCACCGATGATGTGCGGTGGGAATGTGTTGATATTCGCGCCGTTCAATCGGTGCCCACGCCGGTCACTTTAGATATGTGCAAAAACGATCCACGTTTAACCGATATGGTGTTGGTCAATAACACCCGCCTTTCAGTCCAACCGGTAAGCCAGACAGAATGGAATATCGTGCGCGAGCTCGGTGGCCTCTAATTAGTTTGTTTTTTTGCGGTTTTTTGTATAGTGCCCCACAATCACAAAATTTGGGAGGTTTGAATGGGATTTGTAGCAGTTTTGGTAGCCGCGCTTGGTGCATTTGTCTTTGCGTTAATCTGGTACAGAATCAACATGGTCGCCTGGATGGAGGCCGCTGGCGTTGAAAAGGGTGACGACGGAACACCTAAAACAGCGCCGGGCATCAGCGCGCATATAATCAGTGCAGTAGGCTTGATTCTGGTCGCCGGCATGATGCGGCATATGTTTGCACAGGCTGGAATTGACGACGTTACCAAGGGCTTTCTGAGCGGGCTGGGAGTCGGTGCTTTCATCGCCAGCCCATGGATCATCATCAACTATGCTTACGCGATGCGCCCCGGAAAATTGTGCTTTATCGACGGGGTTTTCGCTATTGGCGGCTGCACAATTATCGGCGTGATCCTGACATTGTTTTGATCGTTGTAAACAACCATACCAAAGGCCCTTTTTAAGGGTTTAGGGTTTCGTCGGCACGTTGGCGGGCTCTGGTGCGTTGTTCCGGCGACATCCAATCCTTTAGCGTGCCAAAGGACTGGTCAACAAACACCCTGTTGAACGTCTCGGCGTGCGGTAGCCGGTGCTTAAATGGCCGTTCGATTTCATCGCCGACGACGTGTAGCCACATCGCAATGACCGACCCTTCGTCAAACGTGGCAGTGTTTTTCATTATATATGCCGTCTGAACCGTGCCAAATATTACACCGAAGGCGCCATAATATCCGTCGCTGTATCCACGTTCGGCCGCCAACATATAAAGGTTGTAGGCCTCGGACTTATTTGTTGGCACGTATTTACCCAGAAAATTGAACTTTGCTGCCACCGCAAGCGCAGGGGCGTAGCCCTGATTGGCCGAGCGGACTATCCAATTCCAAGCCTGTTCATTATCTTTTCCGCTGCGGTTCAGGCCCCCACCAACATCTATTTTCTGATCCGAAGACAGCCCTTTGAGCGGTTCGTTCCTGATCCCGTATTCGTAATAATAGGCCAATGCCAACTGGGATTCAGCGTCATCCTGATCTGCCGCCAGTTGCAGCCACTTTTTGCTCTGAGAATCGTTTGCTGAAATTCCACATTGGTTGCCCTGCCAAAACGACCATGCCATGAAAACCTGAGCATCAACATTTCCACTTCGGGCGCTTTGTTCAATTTTGTTCATGTTTGCGATGTCGTGGCAGCTAAGATTGGTGCCGCCACGCCATTCACTCAACCGGTTGGCCATTGACGCAGAACTGGCCTGCCCGGCAAACGAAATCAGAGCAATACATAGTAATGGCCAAACCAGTGCCAGCTTTCGAACTCGCCAATGCAACTGATGTGCAAAATCTCTGAGATCGGTCAATTCAATTCCTCCGGATCCCCATGGCTTAGAGCATGGTGCTGCTATCGGCGCTGTCAGAAAAACATGAATCAGGCTTCACCGACAATCGTCAGGCAACTTTGCGCTGGCAAATGATAAATTACAATGTCGGCAGTCCGGAAAAAAGCGGAGGGCCCCGACCCCCCGGGACCCTCCATCACCCCACGTGCTCCCTTAGCACCACACGCGTATGAATTAGGTCCCGGCCATACT
>JAHRVD010000396.1 GCA_019090845.1 Marinosulfonomonas sp. | reverse complement strand
CGCCTGTTTGACATCTGGAAGCCCGGCCCCGTGGGCTGGGCCGACCGGCGCAACGACGCCTTTGGCGTGATGATGGACGATGTCATCGCCGGGGTGCTGGCCGCATTGGTGGTTTTTCTGGCCGCCGGGTTTGCCCATTGGGGCGCAACAATTTGGGAATACATATTGTGGATCACTTGAACCTAAGCGCGCAAGTTCTGGCCAATGCCCGGGCGCGCGGCCTAAAAATCGCGACCGCCGAAAGCTGCACAGGCGGGCTGATTGGTGGGGCGCTGACCGAGGTGCCGGGGTCTTCGGATGTCTTTGATCGTGGCTTCATCACATATTCCAATGAGGCCAAAACCGACCTGCTTGGTGTTGATGCGCGGATCCTGAGAAAAGCCGGGGCTGTATCGGAACGGGTTGCGGTTCTGATGGCCGAGGGTGCTTTGCGCGGCTCAAACGCAGGTCTTGTGGTTGCCGTCACTGGCGTTGCGGGGCCCGGTGCGGCGGGCCCAAAACCAGAGGGCCGGGTTTGTTTTGCGGTGGCGCAAACCGGGCGCGATACGGTTAGCGAAACGGTGGAATTTGGCGCGATCGGGCGCCACGATGTCCGCCAGGCGACGGTCGTGCACGCGCTGGAATTACTGAACCACGCGCTGACCTGACGTCATTTATTTTTCGCCCAAGAAACAGGCAAACCACATAACACGCCGCCGCATTATTAATCATCCTGCGGATTGTTTGCCCTACTTAAATGGTTTTTCATTTTCGCCTCTTTCTTTTGCAATGTGCCCAAGGTTTGTGCCCAAGCTAAGAACCAAACCCTTGGGAGGTAAGAATGGTCGGCGCAGATACAGCTTGGATAATCGTGGCAACCGCATTGGTGCTGTTTATGACATTGCCGGGACTGGCGCTGTTTTACGGCGGACTAGTTCGGGCACGCAATGTGCTGAGCGTGTTCATGCATTGTTATGCAATTGCCTGTGCGATGACGATTGCCTGGTTGGCGGTTGGCTATTCCATCGCATTTGGCGACGGTGGCAGTGGATTGTGGGGCGGTCTTGGAAAATCCTTCCTGAACGGCGTCACCGCGGACAGCGTAAGTGGCACAATTCCCGAGGTTCTGTTCTTTGCCTTCCAGATGACTTTCGCCATCATCACCCCGGCGCTGATTGTCGGGGCTTATGTTGAACGCACATCGTTTGGGTTCGTCATGCTGTTTTCAACGCTTTGGATGCTGCTGTGTTACGCACCGGTTGTGCATTGGATCTGGGGCGGCGGCATCCTATCAGATGGCGGCATATTCGGAGCAGTCGGCGCACGGGATTTCGCAGGCGGGATTGTGGTGCATGAAACCGCAGGTCTGGCAGCACTGGTGATTGCGGTGATGCTGGGCGCACGCAAAGACAAAAGCAAACCACCCCATAACCCGGGCTACGTGATGATCGGGGCATCAATGCTTTGGGTCGGCTGGTTTGGCTTTAACGGTGGCTCGCAACTGGCCGCTGACGGAGGCGCTGCAATGGCGCTGACGGTCACGCATATTTCGGCCGCCACCGCGTCGCTGACGTGGGCGCTGTGGGAACGGATCAAATACGGAAAATCCTCGCTCGTGGGGATCGTCACAGGGACGATTGCCGGACTGGCTTCAATCACACCGGCATCGGGTTTTGTCGGCCCGGTTGAGGCGCTGATTATCGGCGGTGTCGCAGGTATCTTGTGTCAGGAAGCGGTTGGCCTGATCCGCAACAAGCTGTCGATTGACGATACGCTGGATGTGTTCGCGGTGCATGGGGTTGGCGGGATTTTCGGCACCTTGATGATCGCACTGTTTGGCTCGCTCGGGTTTGCCAATGACGCTGCATGGGGCGCGCAGGTTGGATCACTGATTATCGTCGGTGTGTTCACAATTGTAGTGACATTCGTTCTGGTCAAACTGGTCGGTGCATTCGTCGGCTTTCGGGTGGACGCGGAAACCGAACAAACCGGTCTGGATCTGGGCCAGCATGGGGAACGCGCTTACGACCACGTGTCGTGACGGTGTGAAGCTGTTGTTAAATTGAGACGCCTTTGGCGTCGCTGAATACAGATTGTGCCGGGCATTGCCCGGCGCATTCCATTTGCGACCTGTTCAGCCTGTTGATCCGTAAAGCGCCAAAGCCCGTTCTTCAAAGGCCCGCACGATCCGCGTCATTGCCTGATTGAACACAACGCCGATTAGTTTTTGCAAAATTGCGTTGCGGAAATCAAAATCAACAAAAAAATCCACTTCGCAGCCATCGTCAATATCCCGGAATTCCCATGTGGAATGCATATGGCTGAACGGACCATCCAGATACTTTGTGTCGATCTTCAGCGTCCTGGGCCAGAGCACCACCCGACTGGTAAAGCGTTCGCGAAACACCTTGAAAGAAATCACCAGATCGGCCGTCATCACTTGTGTGTCCCCCTCTGGTGTCAGGGAACGAACCCGCGCGGCAGCACACCACGGCAGAAAATCCGGGTAGCGCGCCACATCCGCCACCAGATCATACATCTGCTGGGCCGTATAAGGCAGTCGTCGGGTTTCGGTATGTCGCGGCATGGTGTCCTTTGGGGTGGAGACTTTCATATCCATTTCGTAAACTGGCCCAGAGAATGCAAGGGGATGATATGCCGCATCGACCATATGTGATTGATCCGATGATCTCGGCCAAGACGATTGCCGCCCGGATCGAGGATCTGGCGCGTGAAATTCAGGTGGAATACGCCGATTGCGAAAAACTGGTGGTCGTCGGCCTGCTGCGCGGCTCTTTCGTGTTTATCGCCGATCTGGTGCGCGAGCTGGACATGAACGTCGAGGTCGACTTTCTTGAGGCCTCTTCTTATGGCGACAGCACACAATCCAGCCGCGAAGTTCGCATCCTGAAGGATTTGCGCGGCGAGATTTCCGGTCGCAATGTGCTGGTGGTCGAGGATATCGTCGATACTGGGCACACGCTGAAACATGTGGTGGCGCTGCTAAAAACACGCGGCCCGAAGAAACTGGAAACGATTGCCCTGCTGGACAAACCATCGCGCCGCGAAGTGGACATCAAGGCGACATGGACCGGCTTTGAAATACCGGATGAATTTGTCGTTGGCTATGGCATCGACTTTGCACAGCGCAACCGCAATCTGCCCTATATCGGCAAGGTGCGGTTTACCGGGGAATAACCAATGAACCTGCGCCAGTTTGTGCGAATGGCCAAATGGGCGCATAAACCGCCCTCGGCCAGTCGTGTGAAGCTGATATTGGGGGCGATTGCCCTATGTCTGATATTATTTGCATTTGAGCGGGTATTTGGCTGGCCCGATTGGCTGACCATGGGCAATACCCCAAAAGGGCGGATCACCCGCTAGGCGTGATAAGTGGCAACTGGAAGCGTTGCGGGAATTTTCGTTCCGGGCGCAAGTGGCCCAATATGCCCGCTAATCTAACCCGGCCAACCAATCGGCCTTGGCGGCCAGCGCCTCGATCAGCAGGGCACGCGCAGCACGGATGCGCCCCACATCTGCCAGATCGACGTGGCTTGCCACCCACAGATCAACCGGCATCGGAGGCATGATCCCACGGCGACGTTCAAGCCGCGGATCTGCGTCGCCAAGAACACATGGCAGCACCGCCTGCCCCAAACCGGCCGCTGCCAACTCGCGCAACGTCACGAAACTGTCGCCCGCACCGGTGATTGCCGATGCGGCCACCGCCCCGGCCATCCATTCGGCCACCACCGATCGCGCAATCGCGCCGCTCAGACCCAGCCAGCGATCACCGTCCGCATCCGGATGCGCATAAACATCAAAGCCCAGTTGCGCGGCGACCTCGCCGGTCAAATCCGGATCAAGCGCAACCGCCGGGCGCACTGTGATATCAGCATGAAGGCGTGACAAATCCAGATGCGCGTTGCTCGACAGCAGCTCAATTCGCAGCCCTTGCGCGGATTTTTGCATGGTCGCCACCATTTCGGGCAGCACCACATGGCAGAAGGTATCGGTGGATGTCACCCGCACAACACCGCGCAACGGTGCTTGCGTTCCCTGTATAACCTCGGCGACCGAACGGATCGCTGTTTCCACCTCGCGCGCGGCATCAATCACCCGCAACCGACCATCAACGATCGCGTAACCCTTTGCCGTTTTGTCAAAAATCCGAATATTATAACGCTCTTCAAAGGCAGCAACACGGCGCAGAACCGTCGCGTGGTTCACCCCAAGCGTGCGGGCAGCAGCCGTTACCGTGCCAGCCTCGGCCACCGCCAGAACAAAACGCATATCGTCCCAGTTCTCATCATTGTGCATAATATAAGCAACCCGCTTCGAAATTAACGACTACACATTAATATTTTCACAGTTAAAGTTTGACCACCCATATTTTGAGTCGCAGGGAGACTTTGATAAATGTTGAAAAAAATTACCTTCGCAGCCGTCGGGCTGGCCTTGGCCGCCACGGCTGTTTTCGCCGAAAGCCCCCATGACGGGGCGATTGCCGCGCGCAAGGCGCATATGGTTCTTTATGGTCATAATCTTGGTATTCTGGGTGGCATGGCTCAGGGCAAGATCGACTATAGCGCGGATGCGGCCTCGGCTGCGGCTGCCAATCTGGCGGCTTTGACCAAAATGAGTCAGGGCAGTTACTGGCCACCGGGTTCGGATGCGGAATCGGTAAAGGGAACTAGGGCGCTTGGCGCGCTTTGGCAGAATTTTCCAGACGTTATCGCCAAGTCCGGTGACATGGTTGCAGCAGCCGGGGCTATGGAAGCTGCCGCCGGGGGCGGCCTGGATTCGCTGCGTGGTGGAATGCGTGCCCTGGGCGGCGCGTGCAACGCTTGCCACAAGGCTTATCGCCAACCAGAATAAATCAATGGGCGCGGCTTTCAGGTTGCGCCCTGACCGAACCCGGAGGTTTGATGAAACGTCTGTTGGCAGTTCTGGCACTTCTCGGGGCTGTCGGAGCGATCGTTTTCTGGATCGTCACAGCGCCAGAAACCACCGATGCGAAAGCATTGGCCGGGATCGTTGCAGACGTTGAACAGGGCGCGGCGGTGTTCGTTGCAGGTGGCTGCGCGTCCTGCCACGCGGCCGCGGACGCCAAAGATGGGGCCCGTCTGGAACTGGTTGGAGGGCGCGCTTTCCCAAGCGATTTTGGCACATTCTATGCGCCAAATATTTCACCCCATCCAAGTGCCGGGATCGGTGGCTGGAGCGCACTTGATCTGGTCAACGCGATGCGCCACGGCACCTCGCCTGATGGTGCGCATTATTTTCCGGCCTTCCCTTACACCACCTATCAGAACGCCACGCTTGGCGACATCGTCTCGCTGCACGCTTATTTGCAAACTCTGCCCGCTGTGGACACACCCAGCAAACCCCATGATGTCGGCTTTCCGTTCAATATCCGGCGCAGCCTTGGCGGCTGGAAGTTGCTGTTCCTGCGCCCCGGTTGGGTGATGCAGGACGCGGCGACGCCACAACTGGAACGGGGGCGTTATCTGGTTGAGGCTTTGGGCCATTGCGGCGAATGCCACACCCCGCGCAATCTGCTGGGCGCGGTGCAGACAGGGCGCTGGATGGCGGGGGCACCCAACCCATCCGGGTCCGGGAAAATCCCCAATATCACCCGCACTAAACTGGACTGGTCCGGGCCGGATCTGCTTTATTATTTCACCACCGGGTTTACGCCAGAGTTTGACACAGCCGGTGGCCATATGGGCGATGTCATCGAAAACCTTTCACAAATGCCAGAGGCAGATCTGAACGCCATCGTCGCCTATATTCAGGCTCTGCCGGCAGCCCAATAGGGCGTGACCAAAGCTGTGGCTGGGCCGCTCGCGGCGCAGACAACGATTTTTCGTACGAAAAATCGCCCTAACCGCGATCCAGTTTCTTCAGCCTTGCCGCCCGCAACCGGGCGAAATCATCGCCCGCATGATAGCTTGAACGTGTCAACGGCGTCGCCGAGACCATTGCGAACCCCTTGCCATAGGCGGCCTTTTCGTAGCTGGCAAATTCGTCCGGCGTCACAAAGCGATCCACTTTGTGATGTTTGGGTGTGGGTTGCAGGTACTGACCGATGGTCAGAAAATCTATGTCGGCCGCACGCATATCTTCCATCACTTGCAACACGGCCTGACGATCCTCGCCCAACCCAACCATGATGCCGGATTTGGTGAACATCGAAGGATCAATTTCCTTGACCCGCTGTAACAGTCGCAGCGAATGGAAATAGCGCGCACCGGGGCGCACCTGCGGATAAAGTCCGGGTACGGTTTCAAGATTGTGGTTGAACACATCCGGGCGGGCCTTGACCACGATTTCCAGAACTTCCGGTGCGCATTTGATGAAATCCGGTGTCAGAATTTCAATCGTTGTATCGGGCGACTGGGCGCGAATGGCCCGGATTGTCTGGGCGAAATGTTCCGCACCGCCGTCGGCCACATCATCCCGATCGACCGAAGTTACCACAACATGCTTCAGCCCCAGCTTTTTAACAGCATCCGCCACCCGCCCCGGCTCGAACACATCAAGCGCCTCTGGCGGCTTGCCGGTAGCGATGTTGCAAAACGTGCAGGCGCGGGTGCAAACCTGCCCCATTATCATCATCGTGGCGTGGCCCTGCCCCCAGCATTCGCCCACATTGGGACAGCCTGCTTCTTCGCAGACAGTGACCAGATTATGGGCGCGCATGATGTCGCGGGTCTGTTTGTACCCTTGTGACACCGGGGCCTTTACCCTGATCCACGCCGGTTTCTTGGGCTGGGTGGTATCGGGGCGGCGCGCTTTTTCAGGGTGGCGCTGCTGTGGTATCTTTAGATCACGCAAAGAAGGTTCCCCCTAATGACAGAGCAAGCATCAGATAATGGCTTTGAGCATGTAACGCAAACGCCCAGTGATCATAGCTGCATTGCAAAACGGGTGATTTTTGTTGGCTCTGGGCAGATCGCACGTTGATGATAGCTTAGAACTGTTCTAATTCTGTCAACGAACCGACAACAACAATGGACAGAGACATGAAAACCGGCGATCAGATTCCAAATGTCACCTTTCACACCCGTGTGCGCGATGAAAGCATTGGCGGCGACAATCCATTCCGTTGGGAAGACAAAACCACGGCAGATTATTTTGCCGGAAAACGTGTCGTCCTGTTTTCGCTGCCCGGCGCATTTACCCCGACGTGTTCAACCTATCAGTTGCCCGGTTTTGAAAAGAATTTCGGCGCATTCCAGGCGGCCGGAATTGACGACATCTATTGCATGTCGGTCAACGACAGCTTTGTGATGAACAAATGGGCCCAGTCCCAGGACCTTGAGAACGTCAAGGTGATCCCTGATGGCTCTGGCGAGTTCACCAAACAGGCCGGCATGTTGGTGGCCAAGGACAATCTTGGATTTGGCCAACGCTCATGGCGCTATGCAGCGATCATCAATGACGGCAAGGTCGAGGCTTGGTTCGAAGAGCCTGGACGCAGCGACAACCACGGCGATGACCCCTATGGCGAAAGCTCGCCAGAGAACCTGCTTAAGCATCTCAACGGCTAAAAACCGGGGGCCAAATACCCCGCTAAAAACGAAAAAGGCGCATGCGACCAAAGGGTTGCTTGCGCCGTTTTGATTTTCGCGCCGCGCAATCGACGGGGCGATACAATTCTTAGCCGATCAAATCGCCTTTGCCCAAGCCATCGTAGTGGCGTTTCAGACGTTGCAGCGCGATACGCAGCACAATCTTGCCTGAACGCGCCGACCAGCCCATGCGTTTTTCCGCCGTCTCCAGCCCTTCCAGAAAACAACACACCCGCAGCACCACAT